>VBAB01000177.1:514-8230 GCA_005888525.1 Alphaproteobacteria bacterium | reverse complement strand
ACCGGGCCGTCCGCTTTGCCAAGCAGAACGCCGAAGCCTGCTTCGCGCTCGCGAGCGAGATCGCCAACGCCAAGAACGTCCAGGACGTTCTCGCCATCCAGAGTCGCTATGCGCAAACGCAGATGCAGGCTTACGCCCTGCAGGCGCAAGAGCTCGGCCGCCTCATGACCGAGGCCGCCCAGAGCATGGGCCACAAGGGCTGAGCCCGCCTCCGCGATTGGCGTTTGTTGGTCGAAGGCGTGAAGCTGCAGGGAACGGTGGCGCCCTACGCCGCAACTGATCGGGCGCGACCGGTCACACCTTGAAAATGGCCGTGTACTTGGCCTTGATCGCATCGGCTTGGGTGAGGATCGCCGCGGGGTCGTCTTTCATGAACTTGATGTCGGCGAGGGGGCGGCGGCCGGGCTTGGGTTTGGCTTGTGTGTGCGGCACGTATTGCGCGCTGAGGTCGACGAGCGCCTGCTGGCCCTCGCGCGAGCACATCCAGTTCTGGAACAGCCGTGCCGCGTTCGGGTTGGGCGCGGCCTTGAAGACGGCGTTGGGGCTGTTGATGAGGGGCGCGCCCTCGACCGGGTAGACCACTTCGATCGGCGCGCCCTGGTCCTTGTGCAGGAGCGCGATGTAGTCGGCGCCGTCGACCATCACCGCCCTTTCGCCGAGCGCGACCTTTTTGGGCGGGTCGACGCCGGACTGCACCTGCATCACCTTCTGCTTGGCGAGTTTCTCGAAGTACTCCCAGCCGAGCTCGCGCGCCATCGCATGCGTGGCGGTCAGGATCAGGCCGGAGTAGCCCGGATGCGCCTTCACCAGCTTGCCCATCCATTTCGGGTCGAGCAGGTCGATGAAGCCGGCCGGTGCGTCCTGCGGTTTCACCAGCTGGGTGTTGTAGGCGATGACGCTGAAGAGGATGCGCAGCGTCGCGAAGGTGCCGTCGGGATCGATGTGGCCGGCCAAGAAATGCTGGGCCGCGTCCGCCGGCACGTACGGGGCGAGCCAGCCCTCGGCCTTCCAGGCGAGCGCGTGCGCGGCGTCCGTCGTATTGACGAGGTCGACATTGAAGATGCGCGAGGCATATTCCTGCGCGATGCGGGAGAAGATGCGCTCCGCTCCCGAGCGCTCGACCCGGACCGAGATCCCGGGAAACTTCCCCTCGAAGATTTTGGAGTACTGCTCGGCCGTGGCGATTTCCATGGCCGTGTAGAGGTTCACCCGGCCTTCCTTGCTGGCGGCCTCGATGAGAGCGGGCGTTATGGCCTCTGCAGGCGGGGCCTGCGCCAGGACGCGCGGAGCCAAAGCAAGGGCCGCCGCGGCCGCGCCCGTTATCGCCTTTCGCCGCGAGATGCTCTGCTGCGCCACAATAGGCCTCCCTGGCAATCCTCCCCCGCACGCGTCCTGCCCGCGGGAGACGAGCCATCATCGCTCAGGCGGCCGATCACTTCCACCGCTACCACGTTCTGATTATGGCCGTGCCGGCCGGCGGCTATCTCATGTGCTCGAGCGCAATATCGCGTAAGGTGTGGTTACGGGGTTCGAGCAAGGGAGAGACGCGCATGCCCACGATGGATCAGATTCAACCCTACACGCCGCTCATCGTCATGGCGGTGAACGGCCTGATCGCCGGCTGGCTGGCCGGCCTGCTGTTCGGCGGCGGCGGCCTCATCCGCAACATGCTCGTCGGCATCATCGGCTCGTTTGTCGGCGGCGCCCTGGTGCGGTATGAGCTGCTGCAGCTGCCCGCCGCCGTGACGAACGTCACGAACGCAGTCCCCTACGGCACGCAGATCGTGATCTCGACCATCGGCGCCGCCATCGTCATCATCATCGCGCGGTTTCTCGGCGGCCGGTGAGGGAGAAGCCTGCGCATGCTTGTTGTCGATACGCAGAGCGCGATTGAGCGCCTCATGCGCCTGCTGGCCGTCGAAGGCGTGACCGGCCGCGAAGCCAGGATCGGCAATGAGCTGATCGCGGCGCTGAAGGAAGCCGGCGTGCCCGCCCGGTCCATCCGGTTCGACGATGCGCACACCCGCATCCCGCTGCCGACCGAGACCGGCAACCTCATCGTCGATCTGCCGGGTCGGGGCGCACTCCAGAGGGCAGATCGGCTGCTCTTCATGACGCACATGGACACCGTGCCGCTGTGCGCCGGGGCGAAGCCGACACGGCGGGGGCAGAAGATCGTCAACACGGCCAAGACGGCGCTGGGCGGCGACAATCGCACCGGGTGCGCCGTGCTCGTGACGCTGGCCGCCGAGCTTTCGCGGCGCAAGCTCGATCATCCGCCCCTGACGCTGCTCTTCACGGTGCGCGAGGAGAGCGGGCTGTGGGGCGCGCGCCATGTGCGCCCGGACGATCTCGGCGGTGTGACAATGGGCTTCAACTGCGATGGCCGATCGGCGGCCGACGTCGTCATCGGAGCCGTCGGGGCCGACCGCTGGCAAGTCGAGATCTTCGGCCGGGCTTCCCACGCCGGCGGCGCGCCCGAGCGCGGCATCAGCGCCACTATGATCCTGGCCGAGGCCCTCGCCGCCGTCCGGGCCGGCGGGTGGTTCGGCAAGATCGAGAAGGACGGGCGCAAAGGCACCAGCAACGTCGGCCCCGTCAGCGGCGCCAACGGCGGACCGGCCGGCGATGCCACCAACGTCGTCACCGATTACGTGCTGGTGCGCGGCGAGAGCCGCAGCCACGACGCGAAGTTCTTCCGGGAGATCACGGCGGCCTACAGGGGGGCGTTCAATCGGGCCGCCGCCGGGCTGACCAACAGCGAAGGCAAGGCCGGTCGTGTGAAGTTCACCACCCACACGGATTATCATCCCTTCCGGCTGAAGGAGACCGCGCCCGTCGTTCAGCGGGCGGTGGCCGCGGTTGCGGCGCAGGGTCTCACGCCCAACGTGCGCACGACGAACGGCGGCGTCGACGCCAACTGGATGGTGCGCCACGGCATACCGACCGTGACGTTCGGCGCCGGCCAGAACGAGGCGCACACCATCGACGAGTGGATCGACCTTACGCAGTTCACGGCCGCCTGCCGGCTCGCCGTCGCGCTTGCGACGCACGCGTGACCTGTCATCCCGGAATTTCGCGCAGCGAAATATCCGGGACCCAGGGCCGCACGCGAACAGTCTTGCACTCCTGGATCCCGGCTCTCGGGCTGACGCCCTCGGCCGGGATGACAGCTGACGCGAAATTCCGGATGACAGGTGGTGCGCGCATTAACCTCAATGCGTCCAGGAGCCCTTGCGGCCGAAGCGGAAATTGTCGGCGTAGGATTTGCGCACGGCGCGCCTGGGCTTGGGTTCTGTCACCCGGTAGGGGATGCCGGTGCGCTCCGCGTAAGCGATTGCCTCCTCCTTGGTATCGAAGGCCAGGCTGATCTGCGATTTCATGTCGCGCGAGCTGGTCCAGCCCATCAGCGGATCGATCTCGCGCGGCGCCTCCGGCTCGTACTCGAGCACCCATTCCTTGGTGCGGGCTGGACCAGACTGCATGGCGGTCTGGGCGGGCTTGTAAATGCGGGCAACCATCGTCAGCGATCCTTGGTGCAGCTAGAGTCGGTATCGCAACCAAAGGGCGTGAGCGGCGCGGAATGTCAAGGCCGGATGGGCCTCTCGCTCCGACGCCGAGGTGAGCCCTGTCGAACCACGACTGGTATGCGCGGCCGTCCTTCGACCCTCGGAACAAGTCCGAGGGCATGCAGGCTCAGGACGATGGCGGTGTGCGTGGCTGCGTGAGACGACAAGGCCCCGGCAGGGTTGCCGCCGGGGCCTGTTCTCCGAGACACGGGGGATACGCGCGCCGCCCGTTACTGCTTCTTGGTCTCGGCGGGCTTCTCGGTGGTCTTGGCGTCGCCCTTGCCGGCGTCGGTCTTGGTCGCACCGGTCGGCGCCACGGGAGCGGCCGCCTTCGGGTCGACCTTCTTGGCGTCCTTGTCGGTGGCGGGCTTGGCGCCGGACTTGGCATCGGCCGGCTTGGTCACCGGCTGAGCCGCGTCCTTGGTGGCGGCCGGCATCGCTTTGGGCGCCTCGGCCGGCTTTGCCGCTGGCGTCACGGATGGCGTCACGGTGGGCTTGGCATCCTGGGCAAGCGCCGGCGCGGCCAGGCCCAGCGCGAGGGCCGCAACGGTGATGAGGGTCTTCATTGCTCGTTCCTTTTTTGCATTTGCATGGCCTCGATGCGAGGCGTCCGCAGCATATGGCCCGAGCATTGGGGCGTAGCGTTGCCCGTAGGATAACGCAGGCATGAAGGGAGCATTCAAGTCGCGTTCATAGTCCGCATTCGCACGATCGACCTATGATTGGTCGAAAGCAAATGCAACTCAGAACTTGAAGTTGAGGCCGAACCGGACCGTTTGCGTCGTGGGGTTGAGGTTGGTCGGTCCGCCGGCGAGCGCGCCGGCAGGCGCCGTCACCGAGTCGAAGCCGTAGTAGAGATATTCGATCCGGGCCGTGAGGTTCGGCGTTAGCATGTGCTCGAGACCGCCGCCGGCCACCCAGCCGGTATGCGTGTGCGAGAACCCGGTGCCGAGCGAGGAGGCATAGTCGACGTCGGCCCAGGCGGCGCCGCCCGTCGCATAGAGCAGCGTGCGATTGTTGTTCACCGCGACTCCCAGGCGACCGCGCAGGGAGGTCAGCCAGTTGTAGCTGTGGCCGCAGTTGAAAGCGGGGGCCGGACACGCGCTGCTGCCGTCGAGCCAGGCAGTCGAGAAATCTGTCTCGACGCCGAACACGAATTGGCGGACCTGCAAATTGTAGCCGATCTGGCCGCCGACCAGCCATCCGTTGCTACGGTTGCTCGTCGACACTCCCGAGAGGGCGTCGCCCCAATCGGCATCCGACCAGCCGTAGCCGACGTGGGTGCCAATGTAGAGGCCGGTCCACGAGAATGCCGGCCCGTACGGCACGGACTCCTCGTGAATGGCACGGCGCGGGGCGCTGCCGAGGTCCGCCGCCACGGCCCCGTGCGCGAAGGCGACGCCGGCAACGATTGCCAGGAAGACGGAACCCTTCGTTCTCATTGCAACCTCACGAAGCTTGCCAGATCCGACGGTGGAGCCGCGCCGAGGTGGGCACCGGCAGAGAAGGGGCGGCCGAGACGCGGGGTGTCCCTGCCGCCCCTAACGGGATTGCGTGCCTGGCATGCAGTCCCGGTTCGCTGAACGCCAGCGCCGGTCGGCCGCGCGGAGCTCGGTTGCGCGGGCTGAGGCTCGGCATTCGATTTCAACGAAGGGTGGACCCTTTCGAGCGGCGTCGACCCGTGCCCGAGGCATCCGCCCGTTTGTCCCGGCCCTGCGACCGTGGACGGGCGCCATCAGCGCGGCAAATGCAGGCGAGAGCGTGACCCCCATGGGGTATTAACGTGGCAGCGATCACAATGTGAAGAGCCTGAAATATCTGGATAAAAAGTTGAGCAGACCGCGGATTAGGCAGCTTTTGCGTATCTGCGGGACAGCTTGGAAAGGCGCACGGAATCCGGCACTGTGCGCGACCCCAACGTGAGCGAGTTCGCCGATGCGTCTGCACTACCACATCCTCGACGTGTTCACCAACCAACGGTTCGGCGGCAACCCGCTGGCTGTTGTGCTGGGCGCCGACGGCCTCGATGCAATCCGCATGCAAACGATCGCGCGCGAGTTCAACCTGTCCGAGACTGTGTTCGTCTCTAAGCCGCAGAACCACGCGCACTCGGCGCGCGTGCGCATCTTCACTCCGGCCATAGAGATGCCCTTCGCCGGACATCCCACCGTCGGCACAGCCGCGCTGCTTGCCCAGCTCAACTCCGCGGCGCCGTCCGGCCACGGGGACGCTCTGATCGTGCTCGAGGAGGGGATAGGCCCGGTCCGGGTCGGGGTCCGGCTGAGGCCCGGTGCGGCACCGTTTGCCGAGTTCAATGCGCCCAAGCTGCCGCAAGAAAGCGGCACGTTGCCGCCCACGGATCGCTTGGCCGCGGCGGTCGGATTGATTCCGGCTGAGATCGGCTTCGAGAACCACCGCCCGACCAGGTTCGCGGCCGGCAACACGTTTGCGTTCGTGCCAATAGCGTCGCTGGAGGCGATGGCCAAGGCGCACGTTGCCTCGTCACACTGGGGAACGGCCTTCCAGGGCGGGATCGGCGCGTTCCTGTATTGCCGGCAGACGGTGCACACCACCTCCGCTTTCCACGCGCGCATGTTCGCCCCCGAGCACGGCGTTCCCGAGGATCCCGCCACCGGCTCCGCGGCCGTCGGTTTCGCCGGCGTCGTCCACCGCTTCGATGCGCTGCCCGACGGCCTGCACAAGCGCACCATCGAGCAGGGCTTCGAGATGGGGCGGCCCAGCCTGATCGAGCTTTCGCTTCAGGTCGGCGGCGGCAAGCTCGACGCGGTGCGCATCGGCGGTCACGCCGTGCGCGTCGCCAAGCGCACCATCGAGCAGGGCTTCGAGATGGGGCGGCCCAGCCTGATCGAGCTTTCGCTTCAGGTCGGCGGCGGCAAGCTCGACGCGGTGCGCATCGGCGGTCACGCCGTGCGCGTCGCCGAGGGCACCATCGAGGTGTGAGGGCCTCGCGTCAGCGCATGGCGACGAGCCGCGCGTAGCCCTGCTCGACGGTTTCCTCGAGCAGCTGCTTGTAGTCGCGGTGGCTCGTGTCGCCGGCGCCGATCTCGCCAAGGCTCAGTCCGGAAAACTCGTCGCGCTTGAGGTAGACGATGGGCGCGCTCACCGGCATCAGCTGAGCGCGTTGCTTGGAGAGCGTGGTGACGAGGCCGCGCATCTGGCCGGCGGGATCGAGCTGCGAGACCATCACCATGCGCATGGCGCCCTTGGTGAGCGAGACGAGGTGGATGTACATGCTGGACGCCGGGATATAGAGCCGCCCGCGGTGCAGGAACGGCTTGTCGGGGCGGTCGCGCTCCTGGAAGACGAGGCTCGGCCAGTCGTCCTCCCATGAGATGTCCGTGCGATAGGCCATGATGCTGCCCGGGAGCGTGAAAGACGGGCGAATCGTGAGGTAGCTGCCGATGTAGTGGTCGACGCCGGCGCGCGTGTAGGCGCCCATGTATACGGGTGCCGCGCGGCCGTCCGCTCCGTCGGGCTCGGGCGCGTCGCGCGTCTCGCTCGCGCGTCCCTCCTTGGCCCAGGCGGCCCGCACCTTTTCGAAGTCGAGGCCCAGCACCATGCACACATCGAACAGCGTCTGGTCGCGCACCGAGCGGCCCGACAGCAGGTTCTGGATGGTCTTCTCGTGAATATCGGCGGCGTCGGCAAGCTCGGCCTGCGTGATCTTCTTCTCGATCATCGCCGTCTTGATGAGTGCCAGCGCAGGCGAATGCTTGGCCTCGTTGCGCATGATCTGCTGCTTCCCCGAAACCACACCCGGGCCCGAGCGTAGCGGAAATCGCGCAAGACTGTCATCCGGCAAACCGTGCCGGTCGGCAGCCCCGCTATTCCGGGCTGATTTCCAGGGCAATCCGCCCTATTGCCTGCCGATCTTCCAGCCTGCGCATGGCCTGGGCGTAGCCCTGCAAGGGAAAACGTGCGGAGACGAACGGACGGACCAATCCCTGCGCCGCCAGCGCCAGCAGCGCTTCGAGCTCGCGCGCGCGCATGGCCGGGTTGCGCCGGCCGGCCTCGCCGGCGCGCACGCCGATCACCGTGCAGCCCTTGAGCAGGATGCGATTGGCCGCATACGCTGGGATCGTGCCGCCGGCAAACCCGGCAATGAGCAGCTTGCCGTCCGGTGCTA
>VBAB01000177.1:0-480 GCA_005888525.1 Alphaproteobacteria bacterium | reverse complement strand
CTCGCCCGACGTGGCGCGCTTGACCCCGTCCTCTACCGGCTCCCGGCTGTAGTCGATAGTCGTATCCGCACCATGCCGGACGGCTGCCCTCAGCTTTTCCTCGGACGAGGCAGCGGCGAGCACACGCGCGCCCAGCACCTTGCCCATCTGCACCGCCGCCAGGCCGACACCACCCGCTGCTCCCAGCACCAGGAGCGTCTGGCCGGGCGCAATCGCGGCGCGCGTCTTCAGGGCGTGGTAGGCGGTCATGTGCGCGACCAGAAACGTGGCGCCCTCTGCAAAGGAAAACCCCTCCGGCAATGGCATGATCTGGCTCGCCGGCACGACGGCTTCCTCGGCATAGCCGCCGGTGCGCATCCGCGCGATCACCTTTTGTCCGACATCGATGCCGATGACGCCCGCGGCCACCTCGGTGACAATGCCGGCAGCCTCCGCACCCGGCATGAACGGCAGCTGAGGGCGATGCTGGTAGAGCCCCTG
>VBAB01000938.1 GCA_005888525.1 Alphaproteobacteria bacterium | reverse complement strand
CGCAGCAGCAAGGGCGGGAGAGCCTTTCACGCGCCTCATTGTCGATGGCCGCAGCGGCTGCCAGACCGCGGCTCGGCTGCTGACCCGCGCGCGGGCGGGGGCGCCGCGGGACGTCCAAGGCGTCATCGTGCTGGATACCGCAGCAAAGGCGGATTTTGCCCAATTCCGAGACGCGGGCTTCGATGCCTACCTCGTGCGCCCGGTTCGGCCACGCTCCGTGCTGATGCACCTCGGCACTGGCCACGAGCCCATCGAGCCGGTGCAAGTCACCGTCGAGCCCCTGCGCCCCGTGCAGCTCATGGTCTCGCCCTCGGTGCTGCTCGTCGAGGACAACGACATCAATGCGTTGCTGGCGCGGCGCATGCTCGAGAAGGTGGGATGCACGGTGCAGCACTGCGTCAACGGGCGAGAGGCGGTCGACGCGTTCAAGCGCGTGCTCGCCGGCTCGGATGCACCCTACGATCTCGTCTTGATGGACGCGCACATGCCGGTGCTCGACGGTCTGGAGGCGACCCGCGCCATCAAGGCGCTTTATGCCGCGCAGGATGCGGCGACAGTTCCGCCGATCATCGCCGTCACTGCCAACGCCTTCGACGAGGACCGTCGGCGCTGCTTCGAGGCCGGCATGGACGACTACCTCGCCAAACCCTTCGACCGCGAGGAGCTCTACCGTCTGCTCGAGCAGTGGTGCAGCGAGGACGCCCGCCGAGGCGGAACTCGCGCGGCGTGAGCTCGCGGCTACCCTTGCTCTCGGGGCGCATTCTCTCCAAGCAAAGGTTCTCGGGATGCTGGCGCGGAAAACACCGCACCGCGCATCCAGCCTTCGAGCGCGGCGGTCTCGGCGGGAGACAGGCGCAGGCCGAGCTTGGAGCGACGCCATAGCACGTCCTCGGCCGTCGCGGCCCACTCCTGGTCGATGAGATAACGCACCTCTGCCTCAGTCAGTGTGGCCCCAAATTGCCGACCGAGGTCTGCTGTTGAATTGGCCTTTCCGAGCACGCGTATAGCGCGCGTGCCGTAGGCGCGGACCAGGCGAACGGCATGGGGCTCGCTCAGGAACGGATAGCTGCGTACAAGCCGCTGCGTGAGTGCGGACAGCTCGTCGGGGTCGAATTCGCCACCGGGCAGGGGCGTCGTTCCCGTCCAGCCCGCCGCCAGCCCTTCCCGGGCGGGCAGGTGCACCGCCAACCGCTCGAGTGCGGCCTCCGCCAGCCGGCGATAGGTCGTGATCTTGCCGCCGATGATCGAGAGCGCCGGCGCAGCGCCCCTCTCGTCGTCCATCTCCAGCACATAGTCGCGCGAGGCGGCCTTGGCTTCGCTGGCGCCGTCATCGTAGAGCGGACGCACGCCGGAGTAGGTCCACACGACGTCGGCCGGCGTCACGCTGCGCGCAAACGCGGCGCTGGCCGCTTCGCAGAGATAGGCGATGTCCTCGTCCGTTGCTGAAACATTGGCCGGGTCGCCGACATAATCGCGATCGGTCGTGCCTATCAGCGTGAACTCCCCCTCGTAGGGAATGGCGAAGACGATGCGGCCGTCCGG
Organism: Alphaproteobacteria bacterium; assembly: GCA_005888525.1. Lineage (GTDB taxonomy): Bacteria > Pseudomonadota > Alphaproteobacteria > Rhizobiales > Hyphomicrobiaceae > AWTP1-13. The sequence goes on along the minus strand of VBAB01000938.1, from coordinate 155 downwards.
GCGCTGGAAGATGTAGGCGCGCTCGTGATCGAACAACTTCGCGACCACGATATGCGACCCCTGGACCAATCGAACCTGGCCCGGCTGCTCGAGCCCCAGACCGCCGGCCGACACCGTCTCGACCCACGGGCCGGCCGCGTTGACGAGTAGGCGCG
>VBAB01000176.1:13398-13640 GCA_005888525.1 Alphaproteobacteria bacterium | reverse complement strand
CAACGTCATCCCCGAGCGATGAAGCGAAACGCGAGCCGCGCGGGCCCTTCTCCCCTTGGGGAGAAGGTGCCCCGGAGGGGCGGATGAGGGGGCCTTCATTCGTGAAGCCCCAGTCGCCCCTCACCAGTTCGGCCGAATGACTTACGGCCGCGCCGTCGACGTGCGCACGAGTGTCCGCCGTAGGAGCACGCGCCCGTAAGTCATGGCCTCACGTCCTCTCCCCCGAGGGGAGAGGGGCTCTA
>VBAB01000176.1:0-13153 GCA_005888525.1 Alphaproteobacteria bacterium | reverse complement strand
CGGCAACGGACGAAGCCCGCACTCACCCCGCGGGCGCCTGGGCGGCGGCCTCGCGCGCGGCGCGCGCCTTCTCCACCCGCACCACGGCATAGATCGCCGCCTCGTAGAGCAGGATGGTCGGCAGCGCCATGGCCACCATGCTGAAGGGATCGGGCGGAGAGAGGATGCCGGCCGCCGCGGTGATGGCGACGATGGCGTAGCGGCGGAAATCCCTGAGGTTCTGCGCGCTGACGATTCCAGCCTGGGCCAGCAGGGTCAGCACCACGGGCAGTTGGAACATGATGCCGAAGCCGATGATCAGCGTCATGATGAGGGAGAGATACTCGCTGACCCGCGCCTGCAGATGGATCTCCACCTGCCCGCCCGTCTGCTCCATCGACAGGAAGAACTTCATGGCCAACGGCATGACCACGAAATACACCACCGACGCGCCCAGGATGAACAGCGCGAAGGTCCACAGCAGATAGGGCCGGAACGCCTGGCGCTCGTTCTTGTAGAGGCCGGGCGCCACGAACTTGTAGACCTGCAGGGCGATCAGCGGGAAGGCCAGCAGGAAGGCGCCGAACAGGGCGAGCTTCAGCTTGGTGAAGAAGAACTCGTGCGGGGCGGTGTAGATCATCTCGATCTTCTGGTCTGCGCCGCGCGCCCACACGTAAGGCTGGACCAGCAGATTGTAGATGTCGGTGGCGAAGGCAAAGCAGATGGCAAAGCCGATGCCGACGCCGATCAGCGCATAGATCATGCGCTGGCGCAGCTCGATCAGATGATCCATCAGCGGCGCTTTGGAGGCCTCGATCTCGTCGTGGCCCTCGGGCTTGCCCTCGGCCATGCCCCCGGACTTGACCGTCTCCTGCACCGTTCAGGCTCCGCTCTTCTCGGTCGCCCGGCCGGGCTCCTCCGGCGTGCCGGCAGCGGGTGCGGCAACGGTATCGCTGGCGACCTTGGCCTTCTCCTCGGGGGGATGGGACGCACCGTTGAGCTCCGCCGGCACCTCGGGCGAAATGGGCGCCGACGCGTCGGCACCGGCAGCCGGTGACCCGTCCAGATAATTCGCCATGGGGTCGGCCGCGGGCTTCCCCTCCTCCAGCGCCGCATGGACGCTCTGGCTCGCATCGGCGAGCTGCTTCTCCACCGAGGAGGTGGCCTCGCGCATGGAAGCCTCGGTCTCCTGCTGGATGCTCTCCATCGACTTCTTCAGCTCGTGGATCTCGCTCTCGCGCATCGCCTCGTCGAACTGGGCGCGGAACTCCGCCGCCTGCCGCTTGATGATGCCCATGTACTTGCCGATGGTGCGCAGCAGCGCCGGCAGGTCCTTGGGGCCGATCACGAGCAGCGCCACGATGCCGAGGATCAGCAGCTTGCTGGAGGTGATGTCGAACATCAGCTCAACCCAATGGCGCGTTCACGCGCACGCTTCTTGCCCCACGGGATGACGGCGCGCAGGCTCGCTCCCAACCTGAGACGGCAACCGGTTGCGAAGCTCAGCTCTTGGCGCTCCAGCCGGCCTTGTTGGGCTCCGCGGCCGCCTGCTCCGCCGGCTTGGGCGCCGCGCCCTCCAGGACCTTCGGCGGCTCGTCCTTTTTGACCGTGTCGTCGTCCTCCGCCATGCCCTTCTTGAAGCTCTTGATGCCCTTGGCCACGTCCCCCATGATCGAGGAGATCTTGCCGCTGCCGCCAAACACCAGCAGGGCCACGGTCAGGAACAGGAGCCAGTGCCAGATGCTCAGGCTACCCATGTCGTTATCGCTCCTTTTTGCGGCCGAAGCCGCGCTCTCATGCGTTTCTTGGCACTATCGCAGAAAGCACTTGCGCGGGCAAGTTTGCCACACCTTCCTTGGTGCGTCTTAAACGCTTGAATCTCGGGCGCTTCCAACGCCTCTGGCATCAATTTCCTCCCCGCCACGCCCCTCGGCCGGAAACACCAGCACGCTCTCGGGATCGACGGCGATCGACACCTCCGCCCCGCGCTCCGGCACCTCCCATTCGCGCACCAGCGTCAGCAGCGGCCGCTCGAAGCCCTGCGCGGCGATCTCCAGCACGGCGAGGTCGCCCAGGAAGCGGGCGTGCAGCACCCGCCCCGGCAGGCCCTGACCCGCCGCTCCCAGGCGGATGGCGCGGCGCCGGATGCACAGGATCGCCGCATCGCCCTCGTCGAGACCGGGCACGGCAAAGACGCCGATCGGCGTCCTCAGCGCGCCGCCTTCCACGCGCAGCGGGATCTCGTTGATCTCGGAGAATAGCCGGGCAACGAACAGATCCGCCGGGTTGCGGTAGAGCGCTTCCGCCTTGCCCGCCTGCACCAGCCGGCCCGCGCGCATCACCGCGATGCGGTCGCCGAGCCGGATGGCCTCGGCCGGCGCGTGCGTCACGATCAGGCAGGTGGCGCGGGTCTCGCGCAGCAGCGACAGCGTATCCTCCTGCAGGCGCTCGCGCAGCTGCACGTCGAGGCCGGAGAAGGGCTCGTCCATCAGCATGACAGCCGGCCTCGGCACGATGGCGCGCGCCAGCGCCACGCGCTGCTGCTCGCCGCCCGAGAGGATATGGGGATAGTCGCCGGCGTAGCGCTCGAGCCCAACGCGCACCAAGGCCGCCATGGCCTCGCGGCGCGCACCCTCCCTGGGGAGCGACTTGAGGCCGAAGGCGACGTTCTCGAGGATGCTCAGGTGCGGGAACAGCGCGAAGTCCTGGAACATCAGCCCGACGTTGCGCTTCTCCGGCAGCACGAAGCGCGCCGGCCCCGCCACCTCCTGATCGTTGATGAGCACGCGGCCGCCGCTCGGCCGCTCGATGCCAGCGGCGACGCGCAGCAGCGTGGTCTTGCCGCAGCCCGAGGGCCCCAGCAGGCACACCACCTCGGCCGGCGCGATGTCGAGCGAGAAGCCCGCCAATGCCGCAGTAGCCTGGTAGCGCCGCTCGACCTGGTCGAAGGTAAGGCGCGCGGCAATGGTCGCCGCGGCGCGTCCGGCGCGGGGCGGCGGCACGCTCGCATCAGGCCTTCGCAGAGGCATTTGCCTCCTCGAACAGGCGCATGGCTCGCTCGACGTCGAAGCGCTCTTCGAGCAGGGTTTCCGGGTCCCACTCGCTGCGTTCCTCGGCGAAGAAGTCGCCACCGTAGACGTGAATGGCGCCGGTCAGCCGCGAGATCGGATTGGTCACCGAGTGGATGATGTTATGGCCGAGCGGCTCGGCATCCTTCTCGCTCAGCGCCTTGGCGCCCGCCGCCTCGAGCTTGCCGCCCTGTGCTCCGGGCACGCGGCGCCAGAAGATGTTGTCCTCGCGGCCGCTGTAGACGCCGATCACCGCCCACATGCGATGGTTGTGGGGCATGATGGTCATCTTCGGCCCCCAGATCACGTTGAGGATCGTGAGATTGGGCGCATGATAGAGCCTTTGCACCTCGGCGCGCTTGGGCTCACCCAGGTTCCTGAGCACGGTGCCGGGATCGGACACGGCCCTGGCGACGACCTCGCGCACCAGCTTGTGCGTGGGATCGGCATCGCGCGCCGCCCTGCAATCGGCAATGAACTGATCGAGATCGAACGGCATCTTCCGCTCTCCTCATGATACTCGCGAAACCAGCGAGCCGCCTCTCTGCTGCTGGCGACCAAGCCTATTACTAAAACCTTCGCCGCGCCGTATCAACACGCCGGGAGCGCCGGCCGGCTCGTTGCAGGACGCGTAGCCAACCGTATGTCATCATCGAAGTCCGCCGTTTGCGAGAGCGCGGCTCTTCCTGTTGGCGGACGCCTGCGCTGGAGCCATACTGCGCCAATCCATTCCCCGGCCCTGCCCGGCCCGAGAGCACGCCCATGCCCCGTCACATCGTCTGCCTGACCTTCGATTTCGACACTCAGTCGGGCTTCATCGCCCGCGGCATGACCACGCCGACGCCGCTGTCGCGTGGCGAGTTCGGTGCGCTGGCCTCGCGCCGCATCCTGGCGTTCCTCAAATCGCGCGACATCGCCACGACCTGGTGCGTCCCCGGCTTCACCATCGAGAGCTGGCCGAAGGAGTGTGCGGCAGTGGTCGAGCACGGGCACGAGATCGCCAACCACAGCTGGGCGCACATCCCCTCCGCGACCATGACGCGGGAGGAGGAGGAGGCCGATCTCGTCCGCGCCAACGAGGCGATCGTCCGCCTCACCGGCCGCAAGCCGCGCGGCTACCGCTCGGCATCCTGGGATCTGAGCGCCAGCACCATCGATCTGCTGATCGCCCACGGCTTCGTCTACGACAGCTCCCTGATGGGCGGCGACTACCTGCCCTACCGCGCGCGGCGCGGCGATGTCGCCGAGCTGGGCAAGCCCTACGCGTTCGGGGCCGAGACCTCGCTCATCGAGATGCCGATCAGCTGGTCGCTCGACGACTACCCTCACTTCGAGTTCGTGCGCACGCAGGCGACCATCCTGGCGGGGCTGCAGTCGGCGCGCACGGTGATGCAGAACTGGCTGGACGAGTTCCACTACATGAAGAAGACGGTAGACTGGGGCGTCCTCACCTACACCATGCACCCCTACGTCATCGGCCGCGGCTACCGCATGCTGGCGTTCGAGGATCTGGTCGCCAAGCTCGCCGCCGAGGGCGCCATCTTCATGACGCTAGAAGCCGCCGCCGCCGAGGCCAAGCAGCGCCTCTCCGGCAGCGCCGGCACCGCGGCGTCGTGAACTCGCGCTGCCCGCTCTTGCCGTCTGCGCGCGATGCGGACCCTCCAATGGCCATGCTCGCACTGGCGTCGCGGCCAGCAGCAGGAGTAACGAAATGACATACCGTGGCATGACCGTGGAGGAGATCAAGATCAACGGCGACAAGGGCACGCCGATCTCGGCCTATGTCGCCAAGCCCTCGGGCAAGGGGCCCTTCCCCGGCGTCGTGCTGGTCCACCATCTCCCCGGCTGGAGCGAGATCTATTGCGAGATGACGCGCAAGTTCGCCCACCACGGCTACATCGCCATCTGCGCCAACCTCTATGAGCGCAACGGCCAGGGCAACCCCGACGACGTCGCCGCCAAGGTGCGCGCCGAGGGCGGCGTTCCCGACGCCCAGGTGGTCGGCGACACGGAAGCCGCCGTGAAATGGATACGTGCGCAGCCGGGCCTCAACGGCAAGGTCGGCCTGTTCGGCTCCTGCTCCGGCGGGCGGCACGCCTATCTCTACGCCTGCAACAAGAAAGATGTCGACGCCTGCGTCGACCTGTGGGGCGGCCGCGTCGTCATGGCCAAGGAGGAGCTCAACGCCAAGACGCCGACGTCGCCGATCGAGCTCACCAAGAACCTCTCCTGCCCGCTGCTCGGCATCTTCGGCAACGAGGATCGCGCACCGAGCCCCGAGCAGGTGAACCAGCACGAGGCCGAGCTCAAGAAGCACGGCAAGGCTTACGAGTTCTACCGCTACGACGGCGCCGGCCACGGCATCTTCTACTACCACCGGCCGCTCTATCGCGTGGAGCAGGCGCTCGACGGCTGGAACAAGGTCTTCGCCTTCTTCGGCAAGCATCTGGCGAAGTAGGAGGCAACAATGTGCACATCGATCGTCGAGATTGTCGCGGCGGAGGGCATGGCGAAGCGGGAGGACGAGTGGTTCCCGCTGACGCACGCGTCGGTCGCCTATGATCACGCGCGCCACGCCCTGCTCGCGGACGTGATCACCCTCGACTTCATCAACGAGGCGTTGCCGCGTTGCCGATCTCTCGGGCGTCGAGACCCTTGGGCAAGCCGCGGCATTGGCGGCGAGCGAGCTGGAGAGGTTGGACGGGAGGGCGTCGATTGTGCTGGTCGGTGTCCCCCCGGCTCGAGCGGATTGAGCGATCGGACGCCCTCGGCCTGCGCCGTCGAGGCGTCCGGCTCGAGCCATTCGACTGATACCGGCAAGCGAAAGCCCCGACTTGCGATGGCGCCTGTTGGCTAACGCAGTCACGACCTCGCCCTGAGCCTGCATGCCCTCGGACTTGTTCCGAGGGTCGAAGGGCGGGCCGCGGGCTCCAACGTGCTTCGACAAGCCCAGCACGGGGTTGGAGGGTTGGGCAGGCAAAGCGCCCGACGGCGCAGGCCGAGGACGTCCGATGGCTCAATCTGCTCGAGCCGGGGGGACACCGACCAGCGCAATCGACGCCTCCCCGTCCAGCCTCTCCAGCTCGCTCGCCGCCAATGCCGCGGCTTGCCCAAGGGTCTCGACGCCCGAGAGATCGGCAACGTGGTTCTCGTAGAGCAGAAACAGACCGTGCGCTGCGGCTCGGCCCGCCTCCTCCAGCGACGTCTGACGCCAGACGCGCTCGATGTCCTGGCCCACCGTGCGAGGGGTCGAAGGGCGCACCAGCGCTCGGCTGCGCTGCACACGGATCACTCCGGCACGGTCGACCGCGCGCACCCCGCCGAGCCGCTCGCCGCCGGTGCGATAGACGCGCAGCCCCGGTGTCTCCGCCACCAGGCGCAGCATTGCGGAGGGGAGCCCCATCGAGTTGGCCGCAATCGTGCGCGCCTCGCGCTCGGTGATCGAGCCGCCGAGGTCCTTGGCGTGCATTTCGGCAGCGCCCACGGCGATGGCGCGCACGCGGTGGGTCTGCGGATCGACCTCGACCGTCACCTCGACGCTCCCGGCGTCGGCGCCGACCCGGACTGCGGCCTCCAGCGCCTCGCGACGGATCGCCTGCAGGTCCTCCGGCTGCGGATGCGGAATGACGCGCTCGACCACGTCGCGCACCAGGGCCAGCGCGGCTCCGATCGAGGATATGACCTCGGCATCCCTGGAAATCTCGCAACCGAGGCCGAGGCGCTCGGAGATGTAGGGGATCAGGGACCCCGCTCCCCCGCCCTCTCCGATCAACAGTCGCTGGTCGGCATCGAGCTCGTATTCCGCGATGAGGCCCTGCACGACCGGAACGAGCTTGTCGCTGGCGGCATCGAGCACCGCGCGTGCGGTCTCCTCCAGGCCGCATCCCCGTGCGCGAGCGAGCGCCGCGAATGCGCGCCGCGCAGCTGATGGATTGCCATGCGCGTGCATGCCGGGTTTGGTGTAGCCCAGCGCATTGGCCGCGCAGGTCACGGTGAGCGCGTAGCGAGCGCCGCCGGCCACCCGCACGGCAATATAGTCGTCTCCGTCTCCGGGCTTCGGCTCGAACAGCTCGATGCGCGGATCGACTATCTCGCCTTCATCCGCGAAGGCTGCATACGGCAGCCCGGCGATATGGGCGCTGCGGGGGCCCACGTCGATCGCGCGCCCCCGGGTTGCGCGCACGAGACTGCCGCCGGCGATACCGATCACCCGCACGTCGATCGAGCTGACATAGGTCTCGTGCCCACCGACGCGGGCATAGGTCACGGTCGGGCGGCCGTTGCGGATCACGCCGATATTGGTCGATGTGCCGCCCACCTCGAAGTAGAGACCGTCGGAGACGCGCAGGTGCATGAGCGCGCCCGCGACGCTGGCCGCCGGGCCCGACAGCATCGTCATGACCGGCCGCCGCCGCATTTCATCGATGTTCATGACGCCGCCGTCGCCGCGCATGATCATCAAGGGCGCCACGATGCCGGCCTCGCGCACGCTGGCTTCCGTCATCGTTGCCGTGGCGATCATGCGGGGCAGGATGGAGGCGTTGATCACCGCGGTGCGCGTGCGCGTGGTCAGCCCGTACAGGCGTGTGATCTCGTGGCCGCAGGTTGTGAGCAAACCGGCCTCCGAGCCCAGCTTGCGTACCAGCTCCTCGCTGCCCGTGTTGTCGACGCCGAAGGCAGCGGACGCCACCAGCACCTGAGCGCCCTCGGCGACGAGTTCGGCGATAGCCTGCCGCACGTCGGCCTCGTCCATGCGATCCGTGACCAGGAATCGGTTGGCGGTGGCGAGCACGCGCCCCGGTCCCAGCTCGATTGGCGCCACGCGGGCCTGCGTCTGCGCAAGATCGGCCGCCCTCTCGCTCGCCATGCCCAGCACGCCCACCGGCGCCACATCGCCTTCGAGCAGCGCGTTGGTCGCCTGCGTCGTGCTGTGGGCGAGGAAGACCACGCTTTCGGGTGCGACGCCCGAGTTCGCGAGCACCATGCGGAACACCTCGACAACGCCCTGGGCGACGCCGCTGGCATGCGCATGCGTGGTGAGCACCGAGTGCCGGCCGACCACCTCGCGCGTGGCATTGTCGATCAGCACGGCCTTGGTGAAGGTGCCGCCGACATCGATGCCGATGCGATAGCTGCGCGACGAGGTTGCCCTGCTAGGCATCGATCCGCCGCCGTGCGTCTGCGTTGGGGGTTCGTGTCGGGCTGCGAGCCATGGATGCCTTGCTCTCCTGGTTGTTGCGCTCCGAATGTAGGTGTGATTTAGCATGCCTGGAAATGCGCGCGATCGGGCCTTGCTTTAGGGAGCGGCACGGAATGGACAAGTTCACCACGCTGACGGGCGTCGCCGTCCCCATCAACATGACCCACGTCGATACCGACAGGATCATCCCCAAGAACTACCTCAAGACCATCAAGCGCACCGGTCTGGGTAAAGCGTTGTTCGCCGAGATGCGCTATGACGCGGCCGGTCGCGAGGACCCCGAGTTCATCTTGAACAAGGCGCCCTTCCGCAAGGCGTCCATCATAGTCGCCGGCGAGAATTTCGGCTGCGGATCGAGCCGTGAGCACGCCCCGTGGGCGCTGCTCGACTTCGGCATCCGCTGCGTGATCGCGCCGTCCTTCGCCGACATTTTCTTCAACAACACCTTCAAGAACGGCATCCTGCCCATCACCCTGCCGGAGGCGCGGGTGAACGAGCTGATGCGCTTCCTGCTCGAGCTGCCGGGCGCCGAGATGACGATCGATCTGCCCGCCCAGACCGTGCTCGGGCCGGATCGCAAGGTGGACAAGTTCGACATCGACCCCTTCCGCAAGCATTGTCTCGTCAACGGCCTGGATGACGTCGGCCTCACCTTGCAGCAGGAGGGCGCCATCAAGGCCTTTGAGGTCAGGTCATCGGCCGAGCACCCTTGGTTGTAGGCATTGCGGACGGGCGTGTGACGGCTGCGCGTGTGCGGCGGCACACTGCGAGTTCCGGATTGGATCGGTCCCCCTCGGGCGTTGGAAGCCCGACACATCGAGGCCTTGAAGGCACATGGAAAAGATTGCGCACCGCGCCCTCGGTACCAAGGGGCTCTCCGTCTCAGCCATCGGACTGGGCTGCATGTCCCTATCGGGCGTGTACGGTGCCGCCGACGATGCGGAGTCCGAGAACCTGATCCGGAGCGCCATCGATAAAGGCGTCGATCATCTCGATTCCTCGGACATGTACGGCTGGGGTCACAATGAGGAGGTGCTCGGTCGCGCCATCAAAGGCAGACGCGATCGTGTCGTGCTCGTCACGAAATTCGGCCAAGTGCGCCGCGAGGGCCAACCCAATGGCGTCGACGGCAGCCCCGCGTACGTCATGCGCGCCTGCGAGGCGAGCCTGAAGCGACTCGGCGTGGACGTCATCGACGTTTACTACCAGCATCGTGTCGATCCGGCCGTTCCTATCGAGGAGACGGTCGGCGCGATGGCCCGCCTCGTCGAGCAAGGCAAGGTTCGCTTCCTCGGCCTGTCGGAGGCGCGGCCAGACACCATCACGCGGGCACACAAGGTGCACCCCATCGCGGCCGTCCAGACGGAATACTCTCTCCTCTACCGGACGGAGGCGGAGGAGACGCGGCAGACCACGCGCCAGCTCGGCATCGGTTTCGTCGCCTATTCGCCGCTCGGCCGCGGCTTCCTCACCGGCGCCATTCAGAGCCTGGCGGACGTCAGCGAGCGACGAGCCGCCCACCCGCGCTTCCAGGGCGAGAACTTCGCCCGCAACCGGGACCTGGTGGCAAAGATCGAAGCCATGGCCGCGGAGAAAGGCTGCACGCCATCCCAGCTCACGCTGGCTTGGCTGCTGGCGCAGGGTCCCGATGTCGTCGCCATTCCTGGAACCCGCTACGTCAAGCGGCTGGATGAGAATCTCGGCGCCTTGCGTGTCGCCCTATCGCCCGAGGACGTGGAGCGCATCTCTGCCGCGATTCCCGCCGGGGTTGCCGCCGGCACGCGCTACCCGGCAGGCGCCATGAAAACCGTCTACCTCTGATACCGACGAGCGCAAGTTCCGACTCGCGCAGGCGCGGGCGTGTCCGGGGAAACTTGGCGCCGGCCATTTTCGTCCCTCCCCCTGTGCCGAAGGCTCGCCTTCGGCACGCACGAGGGGGGAGGACGGAACGCCACGGGCTTAGCTCGCCAATTGATACGCCCAACTAAGCCGCCGACCGGCGAGCTAAGTCCGATGGCGTGCCTAGGTGGGGGTGTCTCTCGCGGGCGCGGCCCGTCACCCCCACCCGATGCGTCCAGCGACTTAGATCGGCCGTTGGCGTACGCGGTGAGGTCGGCGATGGCCGATCTAAATCGCGGACGCATGGCCCTCCCCCCTCGTCATGACGAAGGCGAGCCTTCGTCACAGGGGGAGGCGAGTATGCGGCGCCTGTGTCGGCACAGCAGTTCGCGTGGCGCAAAGGCCGAGCCAACAACGCGAAGTCAACCCACCGGCCATCGGTTCCCCGGACATCCCTGCGCCTTCGCGGGAATGACAATCAGAACTTGAACCGGAAGTAGCCCGGGCCGTCCGAGCCTCCAGCGCGCGGGCCGCCGCCGCCGTGGTTGCGCCAGAAGTCGACGGTCTCGCGGCGCAGCGTGTCGGCGCAGCTGAGGCCGCATTCGATCCAGGTGCCGCCGGGCAGCCGCACCTCGAGCCGACCCTGCGCGGTACGGCGCACCGGACCTCTGACGGTCCCGTTGCCGTAGTGGCTCTCGGCCGTCACGAAGCCCGGCGATCCCGCGGGCGCGCCGCGCTCGGCGGCTACAACCGGCGCGGCAACGCCGGCCAGGCCGGCTGCGGTCAACGTGGTCGCCAAAGCGAGCGCTCGCATGCGCATGCGGCAATCTCCTGCAACGAGGTGCGATGCCTCTCCTTCGCGTGCGCAAGCCTATGGGAGGTGTCTGAAGCAATTGCGGCCCGCGGCATCCGTCCCGCCGATCTTTGCGCGCGTGTAGCGAAAGGGTCACAGGTCACGCGATCTTGCCGCCCAGCTCGTCCTCGATGTGAATGCGGATGATCTCCTCGAAGCTGGCATCGGCCTTGAAGCCCAGCGCAATCGCGCGCTTGGGCGCAAAGTTGCGCGGCCAGCCGGCGACGATTGTCTCCACGAACGGGTCGGGCACGCGACGGATGCGGGCCACCACCCTGTCGCCGGCAACCTTTCGCAGCGCCGCGATCTGCTCCCCGACGGTGACGGCCAGCCCCGGCATGGTGATGGCGCGGCGCCACCCCAGCTTGGCCAGATCGAGGCTTGCGGCGTGCTGCATGAAGCCGACGGCGGCGCGCGGGGAAGCGTGCCAGTGCATGACGCTCTCGGACACAGGCAGCACCGCGTCGGCGCCCGCCAGCGGCTCGCGCATGATGTTGGAGAAGAAGCCCGACGCCGCCTTGTTGGGCTTGCCCGGCCGCACGCAGACGGTGGGCAGTCGAATGCCGATGCCGTCGACGAAGCCCTTGCGGCTGTAGTCGGTGATCAGCAGCTCGCAGATGTTCTTCTGCGTGCCGTAGGAGGTGAGCGGCGTGTTGAAGAACTCATCGCCGATGGCGTCCGGGAACGGCGCGCCGAACACGGCAATGGAGCTGGCGAACACGAGCCGCGGCTTGTGGCCGGCCTTGCGCACGGCCTCCAGCAAGCTGCGCGTGCCGTCCATGTTGATGCGGTAGCCCTTGTCGAAGTCCTGCTCGGCCTCGCCGGAGACGATGGCCGCCAAGTGGAAGATCACGTCGGGCCGATCGGCGAGCAGCTTGTCGGCCTCGCCCGCTGCCGGCAGATCGCCGGTGAGGATGGCGACCGGCGCTTGCGCCCCTTCCGGCACCACGCCGGGGACAACGTCATAGAGCGTGAGCTTGGAGATGGCCTTGCCGGCGAGCGCGCCGTCTTTCGCCAGTCGCTCGGCCAGCTTGCGCCCGACCATTCCCGCGCCGCCGATGATGAGAACTTTCATGACGTTTCCCCAATCTGTCATACCGGGGCTTGTCCCCGGTATCCATCCATCAGCAAACACCAGAGCAAACGGCACGATGGATCCCGGTGACAAGCACCGGGATGACACCTCACCCCAGCGTCACGCCGCAGGCCTTGGCCCACCCGAGGCCCTCGACGGTGGTGCGGCGCGGCTTGTACTCGCAGCCGACCCAGCCCGTGTACCCGCTGGCGTCGATCTGCTGCAGCAGCCAGCGGTAGTTCAGGTCGCCCTCGTCGGGCTCGCCGCGGTCGGGCGGGTTGGCGATCTGGTAGTGGCGGGTGAGGGCCAGGTACTCCTTGATGGCGACGGCCACATCGCCATCCTCGACCTGGCGGTGATAGAGGTCGAACTGCAGGCCGAGGTTGGGCTCGCCCACCTCGTAGATGATGGCGCGGGCCTCGGACAGCTTGTTGAGGAAGTAGCCGGGGATGTCGCGGCGGTTGATCGGCTCGATCACTGCAGTGATACCGGCGGCTGCGGCCTTGCGGGCGGCCTTCTCGAGGTTGGCGACGAAGGTCTCGCGGCGGGCGCCCTGGTGCACCAGGCCTGCCATCACGTGGATCAGCTTGCAGCCGGTGGCGGCGCAGTAGCCCAGCGCCGCCTCCAGGTCGGCGTCGAAGTCCTTCTCGCGGCCGGCCAGGGCGGAGCGCCCGCGCTCTCCCTTCGCCGCATCGCCGGGGGAGGTGTTGATCAGCGCCAACCCCAACCCGTTGGCTTTCAGCTTGGCGGCGATCTCGCCGGCCGAGGCCTCGTAGGGGTTGCCGATCTCGACGGCTTTGAAGCCTGCCTTGGCGGCCGCCTCGAAACGGTCGAGCAGCGGCACCTCGGTGAACAGGAAATTCAAGTTCGCGCAGAAGCGGGGCATGGCGTCACTGCTCCAAAGGGGCACCCAGAAACTTGATCATGTGCGTGATCGAGCGGTCGCTCAAGGCCTCGATGCGCTCGACCGCGAATCCGTGCCGGCCGTACCAGGCCACGAGGTGGGCGAGCGGCGTACCGGTATAGAGCCGGATGACGGTGCGGCCAAGTTGGCGCGCCCGCTCCTCGGCCGCAGCAAGCAGCATCCGGCCGAGACCGGCCCCCTGTGTCGCTGGATCGCTGGCGATGCTCCAGATCAG
>VBAB01000937.1 GCA_005888525.1 Alphaproteobacteria bacterium | reverse complement strand
GGCATCGGGGCGGCCGAGGACGGCGAGCGCCAGCGCGATGACGCCGGCGGTGACGCCCGAGCCGCACGAAGCGACCACGGGCTTGCCCGCATCAACGCCGGCTTTGGCGAAAATGGCGCGCAGCTCGGGCGCCCCCTTCAGCGTGCCGTCGGCCTCGAGCAGCGAGGCGAAGGGCACGTTGCGCGAGCCCGGGATGTGGCCGGAGCGCAGGCCGGCGCGGGGCTCGGGCACGCTGCCCTCGAAGCGGGCGGCGGCGCGGGCATCGACGATCTGCGCGGCCTTGCTGCCGATCAGCCCCTTCACGTCGGCGACGTCGCGCACGAGCTCGGCGTTGAGCCTGGCCGTGAAGTGGCGCTCGGAGCGGTGCCGGGGCTCGCCGTCCTCCAGCGCGCGGCCCTCGGCCCTCCATTTCTTCAGGCCGCCGTTGAGCACCCGCACCTCCTCGTGGCCCATGACGCGGAACATCCACCACACGCGCGCCGCCGAGTACAGGCCCTCGCTGTCGTAGGCGACGACGTACATGCCGTCGCCGATGCCCATCTTCTTCATGCGGCTGGCGAACTTGGTGGAGGACGGCAGCATGTGCGGCAGCGGCGACTTTTCGTCGGCGATGTCGTCGGTGTCGAAGAACAGCGCGCCGGGGATGTGCCCTGCCAGGTACTCGGCCCTGGCGTCGCGCTTGGCGGTGGGCAGGTGCATAGACCCGTCGAGGATGACGAGGCCAGGTGTATCGAGATGGGAGGCGAGCCAGTCGGTCTCGACCAGCCATTTCTGAGCGTCGTCGGCCATGCGTTTCCTCTCCCCGGATGGTGCGGTTGGTTTGGAAGGTTTGTCCTTCCGCGTTGTCATACCGGGGCTTGTCCCCGGTATCCAGCCCACAGAGTGCTTCGGAGCAAGCGGAACGATGGATCCCGGTGACAGGCACCGGGATGACACGCTGTCCGAGTGTCACGCGAACGAGACGCGGATGCGCCGGTTCTGTTTGCCCTTCTTCTCGATCCGGGTGACGACGACGGGGCCGATCTCGCCCGTGCTCCTGACGTGCGTGCCGCCGCAGGGCTGCAGGTCGACCGAGCCGCCTTCGCCGATGACGACGAGGCGCACCCGGCCAGAGCCGGTCGGCGGTTTCACCGCCATGGTGCGCACGAGCTGCGGGTTGGCCTCGAGCTCGGCATCGGTGATCCAGCGCTCGGTGACCGGATGATTGGCGGCGATCAGCGCGTTGAGACCGGCGGTGAGGGCATCCTTGTCGACGGCGGAGGCGTCCTCGATGTCGAAGTCGAGCCGGCTGTCGTCCGGATTGACCTGGCCACCGGTGACGGGAAACTTCACCAGCGCGCACAGCAGGTGCAGCGTCGTGTGCATGCGCATCAGCTTGGAGCGCGTGTCCCAATCGAGCACGGCACGCACCGATTGGCCGGGCGCCGGACGCACGCTGCCGTCGGCCGCGACGTGCACGATCGTGGCCTTGTCTGCGTCGTAGACGGTCGTGGCGATCGAGCAGATGCCGCCGCCGTCGACCTCGAGGGAGCCCTTGTCGCCCGGCTGCCCGCCGGCTGCGGCATAGAACACGGTGCGGTCGAGCACGATGCCGCCGCGCTCGTTGACGGCGAGCACGCGCGCCGTGCAATCGCGCAGGTAGGCGTCGGTGCGGTAGAGCTGCTCCATCCCGGGCCTTGTGCCCGGGATCCAGCCATCCGCGGACCGCTGAGCAAGCCGCACGCTGGATCCCGGCGACAAGCGCCGGGATGACACCGTTGTCTTGTGTTTGGATCACAGCACTAACCCTTGTCGGGTTCGACGAACACCTGCGGCACGGGCGGTCGCTCGGCGACGAGCCACTCCGGCACCGGCAGGTTCTTCGATTGCAGGAACGCCGGGTTGAACAGCTTGGAGGAGTAACGCGTGCCGTAGTCGCAGAGCAGGGTGACGATGGTATGGCCGGGGCCCATCTCCTTGGCGAGCCGGATGGCGCCGGCCACGTTCACCCCGGTCGAGCCGCCCACGCACAGCCCTTCCTCGGACAGCAGTTGGAAGCAGATCGCGACCGACTCCGCGTCCGGGATCAGATAAGCGCGATCGACCACGGCGCCCTCGATATTCTTGGTGACGCGGCCCTGGCCGATACCTTCAGTGATGGAGGAGCCCTCCGACTTGAGCTCACCCGTCTTGTAGTAGCTGTAGAGCGCCGCGCCCGGCACGTCGGCCAGCGCAATCTGGATCGACTTGCGCTTGGCCTTGAGGCCGTCGGAGACACCGCCCAGCGTTCCCCCCGAGCCGACCGCCGAGACGAAGCCGTCGACCTTGCCGTCGGTGTCGGCCCAGATCTCTTGGCTCGTGGTCTCGATGTGGGCGCGGCGGTTGGCGACGTTATCCCACTGGTTGGCCCAGATGGCGCCGTTGGGCTCAGTCTTGGCGAGCGCCTCCGCCAGGCGCCTCGAATAATGCACATAGCTGTTGGGGTTCTTGTAGGGGAGAGCCGGCACCTCCACGAGGTGGGCGCCGAGGAGACGCAGCGCGTCCTTCTTCTCCTGGCTCTGCGTCTGCGGGATGACGATGACGCAGCGGTAGCCCAGCGCGTTGCCGACGACGGTGAGGCCGATGCCGGTGTTGCCGGCCGTCCCCTCCACCACCGTACCGCCCGGTCGCAGCGTCCCGCGCTGCACCGCGTCTTGAATAATGTACAGCGCGGCCCGGTCCTTCACCGACTGGCCCGGATTCATGAACTCCGCCTTGCCGAGGATGGTGCAGCCGGTCTCCTCGGAGGCGCGCTTGAGCTTGATGAGAGGCGTGCGGCCGACCGCGGCGGCCACGCCGTTGGCGAAAGGCAAGACCGATCTCCTTGTCGTTTCCGGACGCTGGGCGTCTTCAGCGACACCCTAATGAGGGGGTGTGCGTGTCGCAAGAGACCCACCGTCTCGGATTGGTGCGCCGCTTAACGTCCACTTAACCGTGAGCATGCATCCTACAACGGCAATTCGAGTTCAGAGACCTGGCCTCGGCCTGGCTCCATCGAGGGATCAAGTACAATGAGGATGTCACGCTTCGGACTGGCCACGGTCGCGCTCGCTGCCACTGCCTGCCTGTCGGCACCAGCATTCGCCGACGGTCTTTACGGCGGTCCCGTCAGGGATGCCCCGGTGGTGATGAGCAGCCCCGGTCACTGCTATATCCGCGGCGACGTCGGCTATTCCTGGTCGCGCGACCCGGACGTGAAATGGACGGTGACGGATCCCGATCCCGCCAGCCCGACGTTCGGCCAGTTCGTCACCGACAGCGTCACGAACGTCAACATCGGCAACGCCTGGCTGGTCGAGGGCGGCGTCGGCTGCGGCTCGGGAACGCGCGGGCTGCGCGGCGAGATCATGCTCGGCTATCACGGCAAGCGCAGCATCGAGGGCACGCCTGGACCCTGGACAGTGCCTCCGGCAGTGGACCCGCTCCATACCTCGGTCCGCACCACCACCTTGATGTTCAACGGCTACTACGACCTCGGCAGCTATCGCGGCTTCG
>VBAB01000175.1 GCA_005888525.1 Alphaproteobacteria bacterium | reverse complement strand
GGTGAATTGCAGCTTTACGTCGGACAGCCCATAGAGGGAAATCGTGCGGATCGCGCGCAGATTGCGGATGCCTGCGGTCTGCGTCTCGATTGGAATGGTGATATAGCGCTCGATCTCCTCCGCGGAGAGCCCCGGACTTTGCGTGACGACGTCGACCATCGGCGGCGTGGGATCGGGGTAGGCCTCGATGTTGAGCTGTTGGAAGCCCATGAACCCGCCGATCATCGTCAACGCGAAAGCGACGAGCATGAGAATGCGGTGCTGGAGCGAGAAGGCGATGAGAGCATTCATGGCGGGTTTTGATGGCTCGGCTTGCTAGTTGCCGGTCGCTTCGCGATCAATAAACAAGCTGCCCTTGGTGACCACATTTTCTCCCGAACGCACGCCCTCCTTCACCTGAATGAACCGCCCGTTGCCGAGACCCAGTCGAATACGGCGCAGCTCCAGGCCCTTGTCTTCGCGAACAACCCAGACGCGGGCCAACTCTCCCTCGTGGATGACGGCATCGCGAGGAACCGACAGCGCGTTGTCGCCCTCGTCCGTCAGGATGCTCACGCTGGCGAACATCTCCGGTCTCAACAACCCTTGCGAATTGTCGATCACAGCGCGCACCAACAACCGGCGCGAGCTGGCATCAATAGCCGTCGCAACGTAGGACACGTTGGTCTTGAAGACCTGGTCGGGGTAGGCAAGCACCCTGAAATTGAGTGCCTGGCCGACGACCACGTTCGGCGCTTCGGTCTCGCGCACGAAGGCGATGAGCCACACGGTCGAGAGGTCCCCGATCATGAAGACGGGGTCGGCGCTGCCACTGGCGATGTATTGACCCGGCCCCACCTTGCGCTGCACGACCGTGCCGTCGATGGGCGAGAATATGGGTGTTTCAGGAGTGATGGTTCTTCGTTCCTGGAACTTGGCAATCTCCTCGTCGCTGCGGCCGAGAATGCGCAGGCGATTGCGTGCGGCTTCCAGCGCCGCCTCGGCAGCGCGCGCATCGTTCTGCGCGTTGACCAAATCCGCCTGCGCTTGTTGCCAGTCTTTCAAGGCGATGGCCTTGCCCTCGTAGAGGGCACCGAGCCGGTGCTCGACTGTTTGCGCCAGCCGGAGTTGCGCGTTGGCCTTGTTGAGCGCGGTAATCGCCGCAATGAAATCGTTGTGGACCTGCACCGCGTCGGTGGCTTCGAGGATGAACAGCGGCTGTCCGCGCGCCACCCGATCGCCGGGCTTGGCAAGAAGCTTCATCACGCGCCCGGCGTAAGGCGAGTAGATGGGCGTCGCCTGGTCCTCGTTGACCGCGATCTTCCCTTCGGTCACATAAACGGGCCGAAAGACGATCTGCCGCACCGGCTCGACCGTCAGGGAAGCCCATTGTGCAGGTGTCGGGTAAAGAATGCTGCCGGACCCTCGGTCCGGCGCAACGCCTGTCTGAGCGGCGCCAACTGGCGGACGGCTCAAGCCAGCCCAGGTGACCAGTCCCGCGCCGGTGCACACCAAAAGGGCCAGCGCGATCGAACGAGCCCGGCCCCACAGGGTCAACCGACGTGAGCCGGGTGTTGGGTTCACATTTGTCCTTGGTTTTACTTGCCCATTGCACGTTCGGAGCGCCATCGCCCGTTGCGCATAGGTGAGCATGCGCCCACGTTGGAGACACTAGCACCCTCCAGTACGCAGGGGGCTGACAGGACACTGACATGCGTCGCAAAATCCCCTGCAAGGGTGCATAGAGCATGTCTCTATGACACCATCGACCCAAGACATAGAGATCGTCCGACCAGTGGATGAGAAGGGGGGAAAGTGCGCCTATTGCTTGCTGAAGACAGCGAGCGTCTGCAGGAGCTTTTGTCCGAGTCGCTGAAGCAGGCCGGCTACATGCTGGATGTCGTTGCAACAGCTGCCGAGCTATTCAGCTCCGTCGCCGCGACCAAATACGATCTGCTCATCATCGATCTCGGTCTGCCTGATGGCGACGGCCTCAGCGCCATCCGCGATCTGCGAGCGACAGGCATGTCGGTGCCGATTCTGATCATTACGGCGAGAGGCAGCATCGATGACCGGATCGTCGGACTGGACAGCGGCGCCGACGACTACTTGATCAAACCTTTCAATCACGCCGAGCTGCTCGCCCGCATCAGAGCCTTACTGCGACGACCCTCCGAACTCCAAGGACCGGTGCTGCGCAGGGGCAGGACGGAGTTCGATCAGGCGAAAGACGAGGTCCGCTGCTCTGGGCGATCCATCCAGCTGCGCCTCAGCGAGCGACGGCTCCTCGCGGAGTTGATGCGCCGTAGTGGTGCGGTAGTCGCAAAATCCGCCATCGAGGGAACGCTGTCACAATCTAGCCGCGACCTGTCGCCTAATGCCGTCGAAGCACTGATCTCGCGTCTGCGCAGGGCATTGAGCGACGCAGGGTCGGGAATTGTCATCGAAACCGTCCGCGGCGTCGGCTACCGCCTGACCGAGGAAGATGCGCCATGAAGCTGCCAACGACCATTCGGCCGAGCCTGGTGCGGATCATCACGTGGCGGCTGGCAATCACGTCCGTGCTGGCGATGTTGCTACAGGTGGGGATTGTCGTGGCGCGCGCCTACCTCAACGAAGACGATCTCAACCGGAGCTACGTCATGCGCGAGGCCAGGACCCTGTTCCAGGCGGTCCGCCCCACGCCACGCGGTCCTCTGCTGAAGCCTGATCTCGTGCCGCCGCACTATGCAGGCCAGCATACGGACGTCTACGCGTTCCGCATGTTGCTCGAGGATGGCAAGATCATTGGGGCGCACAACAGCTCGATGCTCATGGAGCTATCGCCCTGGCGAGACCGCCCGTCGCGAACGCAAGATCTCTGGCTTCTCGATCTCGACCTGGAGAGAAAGCTCTACGTCGCCGGCGGACTGCGGCAGAAGGTCGGCGGCAAGGATGTCTGGGTCGAGGTCGCGACCCGCGGCGATCCGGATCGTGTCTACCTCGGCATCATCGCGGCAGAGGTTCTCGACGACGTATGGATGCCGATGATCCCCCTCATCGTGCTGACGCTGGGTGTCGCCGTCCTATCCGTCAGGCAATCTCTGGCCGGGGTGGTGAACGCAGCAAGGCAAGCTCAGGACATTTCGCCGCTCGATGAGACGAAACGCTTCGATGTTTCAGGGATGCCGCGCGAAGCAGCCATCTTTGCATCCGCCATCAATGAGCTCCTCGGCCGGGTCGGCAACCTGGTGCGAGCGCAGCGCATGTTCATTGCCAGGGCCGCGCACGAGCTTCGCACCCCCCTGGCGGTGATGACGCTCGAGCTCGACCGCGGCGAGCCTCATGTCGAGCGACTTCGGGAAGACGTGCGTGGAATGAGCGATACGGTCGACCGGTTGCTCACCCTGGCGCGCCTGGAGACGATCGAGACGCCCGACGCAACGGAGCTCGACGTCGGAGAAATCGCTTCCGAAATGATAGATCGCCTCAAGGATTGGGCATTGCGAACCCAGCATCGCCTTGCGCTCCAAGTTTGCGAGCCGACTTGTGCATCAGGTGATGCGGCGGCCATACGCGAAGCGCTGCGCAATCTCATAGAGAACGCCATACGCCACACGCCGCCTGGCACCGAGATCAAAGTCACCGTCGGCCCCGCTGGCTCGATCGTGGTGGAGGACAACGGTCCCGGCGTTACTGCGGAGGCTATTCCAGATCTGCTTCAGCCGTTCAAGAAGGGCAGCACCTCCAACGAAGGTGCCGGGCTTGGGCTCGCCATTGTCAAACAGGCCGTCGAGCTCCATCACGGCCACATCGAAGTTGGACGCTCGATCAGCGGCGGCGCCAAGTTCTCGCTTACCTTCCCCCAACATCAGCCGGCCGCGGCGTAAATCCCACGCAGCCCAGCCGTTGCTCCGAAGTGGTCGCTGCCCCGCCCACGATCGCGGTTGGCCGTGTTTCGGCGCGATGACGGCATAGCGGACGATGAACAAGCATAAGCCGTCGAATAATGGCGATCCCGAACCGAGTATGGCCGCGCGTCATCAACTGCCACAGCGCGGCAACTTCGTCCGAGTTGGGCCAAACGGAGACCAAACAGGGATCGCCTGAGCACGTCAGCTTACCCCTCCACTGCGGAAGAATTGGTGTGGTGCCACGAACGGTGGGTTCGTGCCAGTAGCTGACTTGGTCATCTGATCGAGCGCGCGGCGATCAGCCGCCTCCTGCACTCTGAGACGTTCGAAGATGGCGGCCGGCTGCTCGAGGAATGCAGGGCGCGAGGACAGGAGGGCGTGGTCGCCAAGCACCGGGCAAGTATCTACCGGTCTGGCCGGTCGCCGTCCTGGGTCGAGGTGAAGTGCCTAGCGTGGCGGGAGGCGAATCGCAATCGAGGGAAGCTGTTCGGCGAAGCGAGAGAGCTCTGATGTGCCACTGCTGACCTAGAATTCGATCTTGTACTTGCCCAAGCGTATGCTCACACGATAGCCATCGAAGCGGGTCTCTGGCTTCTCCTTAAGAAGGTCGGCGGGTATGGGGAGGTCCGCCGGTGCGCGCGACGCCTTCGGCGTTGGAGCGGGCTCAGCGGTTGGCTTGGGCGCCGGTGCTGTGTCGGCAGTACGCTTAGGCGCTGGGTCTGCCGGCCTGGGCGTCGTCACCACGGTCGCGCTGGCGATCGTCGCCGATTGCAGCTCAGAGACGGAAGCCGTCTGAGGCGTTGCACGACTGAGTGCCAGCCCACCTATGGCCCCGAGAGCAATTGCGGCAATTCCGGCAAAAATGATGCGAAGCATAGCGGCCTCCGTTGTGCTTTGCTCACCTTATCCTGTGCGCAGGCATCGGCAGTTCCCGCGGGAACAGGCGCTTGTGGCCCGCCGGCCATCGCAACGGCGGAGAAAAGTTTCCTGGGTAGGGTCGGAAAGTCGATAAATGGTGCTAATTGCCACGCATTTTGAGCGCGACAGTCCGCCGGCGTCCCCTCCAGAAATGTCGGGGACGGCAGGCTAAAGTCTGGGAGGCGTCGTGATTGCTACCGTCTCGGGTAGCTTGCCCTGCGGTGTTAGCCGATCGATGACGGAAGGGAGCAACCGGGCGAGTTCTTGTACGAGCGTTTCGCGAGGTATGCCGCTAGTGTGGGAGAGTTCGGCCACGTTGGGTCCGAGCGCGGCGTCGACGTGAGCCGGCTCGATGGGCTCATTTCGACCGGTGTCGATCCACGATCGGACGACATCTCCGTAGCCGCCGTGCTCCAGACGAGCGAGCAGTTCTTGCAGGGCATCGGGCTCGACGTGGGTGTCTTCAGCAGACAGGCCAGCTTGGCGGGCTTTAGGCGCGAGGAGCGAACGAAGGGCATCGGCAACAGAGGAGGAGCCACTGGTTCCGACTTGAGGAACGTTGTGGTCGCGCAACGCGGCGTTGATCGCGTCGTTGAGGAAGCTCATGAGAATTCTCGCGTACGATTTACTTGAGAAAACACGCCGAGAGCCAGTCAAGTTCCTGCACGGAGGGGATATTTTGCTTTAGAGACCCCCGATGGGGATCAGATGCAGGCGAGGGCGCGCGCGCCGATGGCAACGAACATTGTCCAGATCGCGGTAGCGGCTGGCCCTGGACCACGTGGCACAGTATCAGACCATCATTGAGCTCGAGAACCAAACAATGCCGGACACGCCGGAAAAGATGACCAAGAACTTCTGGGAAGACTGAACCTAAGGTGGGCTTCACCACGTGACGTGGACCAGCCGTCCGTACGCCCGCGTCAAACCATCGAGGAGGCCTCGTTATGAGAATAGGAATTATCGGCGCAGGGGCGATTGGCAGTGTGGTCGGCGGCCTGCTGACGAAGGCAGGGCGCGACGTCACACTCATTGACCAATGGCCGGAGCACGTGGAGGCGATGCAACGGCAGGGGCTGCGGCTGTCCGGAACCTGTGGCGATCACGTCATCCGCGTGAAGGCTATTCACGTTCATGAGCTACAATCGGTCACCCAGCCGTTCGACGCGGCATTCGTAGCAGTGAAGTCATACGACACCGAGTGGGCAACGGCACTGGTGTTGCCGTATCTGGCGCGGCCGGACGGCGTCGTTGTGGACTTCCAGAACGGGATCAACGACGAGCGGGTAGCGGCGGTGGCCGGTCGCGGGCGGACGCTCGGTTGTGTGATCACGATCGGTGCAGGTCTCTACGAGGCCGGTCACGCCATGCGCACCGACAGGCAGTCCGTCGGCTTCAAGATCGGCGAGCTGAACGGCAAGGATAGTGAGCGTGCGCAACGGCTGGTCGGAGTGATGAACGATGTGGCCGGCTCTAAGGTGACGACTAACCTCTTCGGCGAGCGCTGGTCGAAGCTCACGGTGAACTGCATGGCAAATCCGATCGCCGGCCTCAGTGGTCTCGGCTCGGCGGAAGTCCGCAGCGTACCAGGGCCGGCGCGTATAGCGATCCAGCTTGCCGCAGAGGCGATCGGCGTCGGGCGTAGCTGCGGCTTCGAGGTCGAGCCCATCTACGGCATTGACACCCAGCGCTTCGTGGACGCCGCCGGCGGGCGCGGTACGGACCAGCTGCTGGCTGACATGGCCGCCAGCGCCAAGGGGCTGGCAGGAGGGCGGCCATCCATGCTCCAGGACGTGATGCGCGGCCGGCGCACCGAGATCGACTACCTCAACGGCTATGTCGTCGACCAGGGCCGTCGGTTGGAGGTGAAGACACCGTTCAATGAGATGATCGTCCATCTCGTCCATGAACACGGTGTCGGCACACTCAAGCCCTCGCCGGATAATCTCGAACCTCTGATGCAGATGCTGCAGCGCTGATGGCGGTCAGCGCTTAAGCGTTGCTCGGCCGCCATTCACATCTGGGCCTGCTACGCGACCAAGGCAAATTTCTGAAACGTGTGGCAGTCTTCGGGAGCTCGGCCACGGCTCACGGCGAACGTCCAGGTCACTTCGCTCACGTAGAGATCGTTCTTGGAATCCAACGCCAACCCGTGTGGCGCCGCGAAGCTGCCGGGTGCGGTGCAGTCGGGTGTGCCCCAGCGTGCAAGCAGCTTGCCCTTCGGATCGAAAATGCTGAAGCGGGCGTGGCGCAACTTGGTGACGGGACCGAAGCTGTAGGAGTTGTCGCCGACGTGCCAGGCAAGCTCGGTCACGTACACATTGCCCTTCGCATCGAACGTGAGGTGCGTCGGGCGTTGTGTGTCGGTCCATTGCTCGAGGAATTCCCCATCCGGGCTGAATATTTGAATCCGGTCGATTTCGCGGTCGCACACGAACACCCGCCCGTCCGCAGCGACGGCAATGCCGTGCGGCAGCCGGAACTGGCCGGGGCCGTCGCCGGGCTCCCCCCACGAGCGCTTCAATTGCCCGCTGGGTGAGAACATGTGCACGCGCGCATTGCCATAGCCGTCGGAGATGTAGATGTCGCCCTTAGGGCCGATGGCGACGTTGGTAGGACGGTTGAACGGTGGGCCGGCGTGCTTGATCGAG
>VBAB01000174.1 GCA_005888525.1 Alphaproteobacteria bacterium | reverse complement strand
AACCGCCTTTGTGGTTCAGGCGCCTGGGGAAATCTGCGCCCTCCGCGCTCGCACGGACGCGACGGTGACGACGAGCTGGGCAAGCATAAGGAGAAGAACGACACCGCTTGCGTTGGTCACCGGAGGCATTCTCCAAATGCCACCCGGCCCCGCGGTGGGGCCGGAGGATGCTCACTCGCTAATTGGGAGACCAGCGTTGCTGCGGAGCGGTTCGCGTTCCAAACTGCTCGCGAGGATCTGCACTGGCTGTGCTCGCGACGCCGCTCAAGACTGATAGCGCCAACAGCGCGCACGCCATGATCTTCTTCATGATCGTCTTCCTTCAGTTGTCGTTCTTGGGCTGACAACGGAAGGGCTCCTCGCGCGTTCCCGAATGCTTGCGCCGATGTGGTGCTGCATGCGCGAGAAGGGCCGGCCCGGCGCCTCGTGTCTGCGGGCGGCAATCATTGGGACAGAAGGCAGCGCGCATCGCCATTGCACGAATAATCACTGTTTTCTCACTCGTACGTGAGCGTCTTTTTTCGGCATCATACGCTGCCCACATCACGTAATGGATTAGGTCTTGAAGGCCACCGCATAGGAAATTGACGCGGAAAGTACCAGCGAGAACAGACCGTTGCGGCAAAGATAGGTGGTCTGACCGATGGAAGGCCGGAACGGTACGAGATCGCGGGCGTTCATTGGGCAGCTAAAGCCCGGAGACACGGGCATAACGATGATCATGAGGCACGACCATGCTGAGCACCGAACACTCGAACGATATCGAGTTCTGGTCTGACGTCTACGGCGGCAGATCGATCTCTGTGTTCAACCACCACGGACGATGGCTCGTCTATCTCGATCACATCCTTCAGCAAGCGGTCTTCGCCACGTCTGAAGACGCCATTGCATGGCTGACGCTGCGGATCGATCAGGGCGTGCCTGCGCGCCTACATTGACGAGCGAGCGCGCCGGTCACGCAAGGGCGGCAAGAAGCTTGATCGATACCGGCGCGGCGTTCCCGCCGATGAGGCGGCCGATCAAGAGCCATCGGGATACGGCTTTGACGTCGGTTACCCGCATTTTGAGCAGCTGTCGGTCAAAGTCTTTTTTTGGCCATGCGGGAAGTATGGGACGCGCAACGATTTTGGTGGTCGTCTCCTGCGTTGGTCGAAGTTGACGGTCGACCGTGGCCGTTCGGTCGCAGGATCGTCACGTTTGAAGAGGATGATCGACTTGCGGGGATACAGCACTCTCGAGAAGTGTGGTCCGACATGCGTGTCGTGTGTGCCCTGCTGGTGTTGTTCGTCTTCGCGCCTATCGATCAAGGCTTGGCGAGAGATTTCAAAATCTCCCATCAATGGCCGGCCGAGACGGATGCGCGCGACCGCGCGGCGCGGATCTTCGCCAGAGAGGTCGAAAAGCGCATTCCCGGCGTTTCGATCCAAGTCTACCCGCAGCTCTCCCTGAAGATGAAAGCTGAGGAACAGTTCGAGGCTCTGCAAGCGGGTACCCTCGACATGAGTGTGTATGTGCTGCCGTACGCAGCAAAGAAAGTCCCTGAGTTCTCGCTTGCCGTCCTGCCCGGGCTCTATCCGAACTTGCAGGCAGTCCGCATCTTGAAGCACTCGAAAGTGTCGGACCAACTGCAGGTCGTCGCGCACGAGCACGGGATTCACATTCTCGGGTGGTGGTGGGTCCCGGGTGGCTTCGTTACGCGAAATCGCGAGATCGCCGGTCCGGAGACGGTCAAAGGGCTGAGATTGAGAGGCGGTGACACACTCTTCGACGCGATGCTCAAGAAGGCTGGCGCCATCCCGGTTGAATTGACGTCTGATCGCAGCTACGCCGCGATGCAAGATGGCAGCGTGGATGGCGCGCTCACGTCCTATGAGACCTTTGTGTCCACCAAGATCTACGAGCACGCCAAGTATTTCACGGCTGGAACTCCCGGCATATGGATGTTCGCGACGCCTTTGGTGATTGCAAAATCAGTATGGGATCGCTTGTCGGATAGTGAGCAACACGTTTTTGAGTCGGCCGCTGTCGTCTCCGAAGACTATTTCGCGACGACACAGGCCGAGGCGGAAAGGAAGTTCATAGACACATTCACTCGCGCCGGCGCCAAGTATCACCAGTTTACGTACGAGGAATATCTGAGCTGGTTGCGTCTGGCGCAACAGACGGCCTGGAAAGAGTACGTCAAGATCAGTCCGTCAGCAGAGAAGATGCTGCTGGAGGTTGTCGAGACGATATTGGATAGTGCTAGAACACGGTGAAGGATGTGCCGGCCTCGCATGCTAAAGAAACCAGCATGCTTCGATCGGGCGGGCGGCCTATTTTGCGTCACTACCCCATAGCCACGACCACCAGCTGCTGTTAGCTGTTTTCTTGTCGACGTTCTTGGTTGCCTTCGATGTCGTCGTCTTCTTCGGTTTCTTGGGCGTGGTTGCGATCGTCTGGGCTGTGGCTTTTGCGGTTAGCTCACTGGCTTTGGTCTCATCGGCAACGGCATGCGTGAAATCACCCTTACTCGCATATGCACGTCCACGGTTCTCATAAGCGGTTGGATTGTTCGGCTCGATTTCAATGGCCTTAGTGTAGTCTGCAATCGCACTCTCGATATCGCCAGCTAGCCCGAACGCTACAGCGCGGTTGTGGTGTACAACCGCATCGTTGGGGTTGCGTTGAATGATTTTAGAACATCCCGCGATCCTCACCCGCGGCTCCTTGCCCTGAAAGCAATCTTGCTCGTCGTTCGCCAAAGCGGGCGCCAGTGTCGACACGATTGCAACTACGGTCGATGAGAGAAGTCCGCGCATCCACTCCACCTCAGGAAGATCAGCTGGAAGATCAGCTCACCGGATTGTGTCATTTTTGCAAATCCAGACAGCCCGAGACCGTCTCCGAAAGCCGGGCACGTGGGCGTGCGGATCTCGGACGCCGAGTGCACGCATTTTGGATGCCGAGTACATTGCGAGCCCCGAAGAATTTACGAATTCTGGAGGAGTAACACACACGCCGAATGCGCTGCGCGTCACGAACTCCGTACGGTGGACAACTGGGTGAGCGCGCTATTGGGGTGGTCGATGAGGGGTTCGTTGACGTAGGAGGCGGTCGCAGGAGGCCTCCACATTCGGGCTACGCAAAACACGCCGGGCTCCCGCGAGAGCCCCAGCGGTTTTCTACTCTCGCCGATCGCGTCCGGAATGCGGACGCGATCGGCCTGACGCATTCAGGCTCATGCGTTCTGGATGATGCGCGGTGAGATCGCGCTATAGAGCTGGGCTTGGATAGCACCTGCGCTTTCGACGAGACCGACGATTGTCTTCGTACCTAGCGACGACCACCGCGCTGGTCGCGGTCCATCTCCTCCCACCAATGACGCGAGCCAGCGCGGTAATGGTTGGGGAAGCCGTGTGTGCGATATCGAGGGCCATACCCATAGCCGCAGTGGCGCACACCATTGCGCCACCAGCAATACGCCGCCGCCTCCTCGATATTGGACGAGACGACAGCTGGGTGGGCGAGATTGCCCAACGGCATGGCTTGCGCGGCAGCGGCCATGAAGCCCAGCGACACCGTGCCAGCCAATGCGGCAATGCACTCTTTGTGCTGCATCTTGTGGCTCCTTTTTTGACGGACGAGACTGGAGCAACGCGGCCGAATACCTGGAGTTCCTTCTCCGATGGGTGGAACAGGACGTCATGATTTGGGTATCGGAAGATGCGCTGGGCGCCGACCCGAAGTGCGCAAAGTCGGCGGGAACCGTCAATGGGACCTACAGGATATCTGTCGCGACTGGTGCGTCCCAGGAGCCAGAGAGGGAGTAAGGCCAACGTGATGGGCGTGGTGTCGGCCTGATGTCGAGCATTGCGCGTTGAAAGCGGCTGCTCGTTAGGAGCGTCTTGAAATGTCCCGCATGCAGCTTGGCGACGTGTGCTCTTGGTGCATGCGTATCGATCGCTCGTAGCAAGCCGTTCTTGCGCGCGAGGGGGATAAATGGATCGTTGCGCCCGATCACAAACAGGCTATTCGGCGCAAGTCCTGCCAGGTTCTGCGCGGGGTCGGTGCCATAGAGAGCCTTGGAGTAGTGAGAAAGCTCATATCCTTTCTGTAGGGCGCGGTGCTTGACGATGCGCGTTGCCGGACTCTCCCAGATGGCCAGATCAGCGCGATCCGCGGATGCAACCGAGCAGAGGCGTGCGCCGATGCGATTGGCAAGGTAGGTGGCCGGATAGCTTCCAACGCTGAGACCGACGACGAGCAAGTCTTTGCCCGCGATGCCGCCCCGCTCAGCCAACAATCGCTGCGCGTCCGTTACCAGGGCAACCATTGCTCGGAGGCACAGATCCGGCTCAGAGCTGACGATCGCAGCCGGCATCTCGTAGCAGGCGAGAAAATCGAGCGGCATGATGCCGATCTGACGGGCGATGCCAAAAGGCGTATGCCAGGGAAGAAAGTACAGCACTTTGGACGACGCATTACCGTCGATCCGTCGGAAGGTGAGCTCGCGGTCGTCGGCGGGTATGCCGCGCCGTAACAACAGGAGGTCGACGAGATCCAACATAGCGGTCTCAGAACTCTGAAGCTGCTGGTTGCGTTCCGTCCGGAGACCAGCCTGCGCAACATATCCAAGCAGTGCCCGGCGCATGGAGGGGTGCGGACCTCGGGCATGATCGCGCTGTCGTGATGGTTCCCGCGATTAGTCCTTTCTCGCCCGCGTCGGCCGCGAAATTGCACGACGATGGAACAAGCAAGAAAGCGCCGAGTTATTTCCGCGGATCGCAGAGGTTCCCGATCATGATGTTGCTACGCATTGGTGTGTTTCTGGGGGTGCATGCCGGCATCCTCTTGGGCGTCATGGCTTTTCTCTAAAGGTTGCTGCGACCGCATCATTGCTTGATTTATTGGGTCGTCCGGCCGTGACGAGCCTGAGCGCGGAACCGCGTTCGGGTGAGCTGCGTTTGCCTGACATCACTTGCCGGGGGCCTCATCCAGAAATAGGAGATGGCCATGCAAGGTGCTGATCGGCTAGGTGCCGAACCTCACGATGAAAAAAGCGAGGTGAAGCGGAATGAAGCCCTCGCCCGTTACGATGCACATCCGGGCATTGCTATCGCGCTTCTCGCAGTGATGGCGTTTCTATTCATTATAGTCGTCTACCAATTCGCATCCACTGGCGTAAATAACGCGACCTTCTCGAGCCGCGACATGCGGGTTGTTGGAACACAGAATCCCCTGATCGGACTACTCGTTCTCTCCTCGGATGGAAAGAAAATCGGAATGGTTGAAGGCGTCGACGGGGAGCCTGATGGCAAGATATCGGCAATCAACATCACGACGCCCAGCTTCCTCGGATTCGGTGCCAAGGTGGTCACGATTCCCGAAGGCAAGTTCAGGCGAATTGGTGCTAGCGTTCAGCTTAGCGTGACCGCCGAGGAAGCAAGCAAACTGCCGCCGCTCAGGGCGCACTGAGGGCCCAAGAAGCCGAGCGCGCACTACATCATCTCGAGCTCGAGATTGAACGACACCGTCACCACATCGACGGCCTGGCCGCGCACCCTCAGGAGGCAGAACGTGCCCGTGCCGCGCTCGAAAAACTGACGACGCAGCTCGCGTCGCAGCGCATGTACTGTGATCTTCTCGCCGGAAACTCTACTCAGAAGAATGGGCCTCGGGTGGCGTAGACCCATGGCGTCCCATCCTCCTGCGACCGCGCTGCAGTGATTTAATTTCTCATCAACTCGCTGCTCGAACAGCGTGAGGCGCAGGACCGCGAGGCTGAGGCGTTGCCCGCGTTTTGCCCAGGGGTGCACGAGGTAGTTGGTTGAGTACGCCAATCGAGTGGATGGCGCCGTTCAGATTGCAGCCGCACATGCGCCCAAGGCGCACCGATCAATCCTGCACAACGCTCATCGGCACGGATCTCGACGAGAATTGTGCATGCACCACACTGGTGGCCACCGCGCTTATGAGCGCGATACCTATGAAAACGCTGGTGAAAAGGCAAAGCGCGACGAAGAGGTTGACCGCTCGCATGACAGTACCTGCATGCAGCACGCGCACAATTCCCTGCAAAGAACGCATGATCGGCGTTGCAGGTTCCTCTCGGATGCGTAGCGAACCCGTTCTAGACAGGCAAAAAGAACACGCGCCGGAGAGAAGGAGCCCTCTGCGACTGGCGGGAGAACTCCGTTGGTGCCCTTGAATGCCGGCTGTGGTTGGCGACGTTCACATGCCATCCGCGACTCGCGCTGATGTGATGCTGCGCGCGCGAGATCGGGGCCTCACCGGCTACGCAACCTGCAGCGTAGTACGGCGTTGCCATGCCACATCCCCGAAGGAGAACCACAATGACCTTCAAACACCTCTATCTCGGCGCCTTCAGCGCCGTGGCGTTGAGCGCTCTATCTGGCACAGTGCAGGCTGCTCCTCTTTCTGGCAGTGCGTCTGCGCTCGAGAGCGGGACGGTACCCTCCACCATCGAGAAAGCCGCGTACCGCCGCTGCTGGTGGCGGCATGGGTACAGGGTATGCCGCTGGGTAGGCTATAGCGACTACGACTACTACGACGACGGACCGTACTATTACAGCTACGGACCTAGCGTCGGGTTCCGGTTCGGGGGCGGCGGGCGCTTCCACGGTGGTCACGGCCGCCACCGTTGAAGGATCGGGTAGGAGGCGGCGGGAAGCCCCCGCCGTGCTCCCACACACAATCTAAGGCTCCGCGTCAGCACGCGCTTGACCCCGTTCCTCGTGGGTGACATATCGATTCCACGATACATGAGTCGGCAGGCCGCTAGAGCGTGCCTGGTCCTGGGTGCTCGGCTGGTGGCTGAGCGTGGGAGAAATACCTGTTGCGTAGCG
>VBAB01000173.1 GCA_005888525.1 Alphaproteobacteria bacterium | reverse complement strand
GCCCCAGGTCTTGGGCAGCGCGTTCTTGAGGTCGGCGAGCGACTTGCCGGGCGCGCGCTCGAGCATGTCGCACACCGCAATCGCCGCCACGAAGCCGTCGTCGTAGCCCTTACCGAGCGGCGGCTGGAAGAAGAAGTGGCCCGACTTCTCGAAGCCCACCAGCGCCTTCTGCTCGAAAGTGTGGCGCTTCATGTAGGAGTGGCCGGTCTTCCAGTAGAGCGTGCGCGCGCCGTTGGCCGCGAGCACCGGATCGGTCATGAAAAGCCCGGTCGATTTCACATCGGCCACGAACAGCGCGTTGGCATGCCATGCCGAGAGGTCGCGGGCCAGCATGACGCCGACCTTGTCGGCGAAGATCTCGTGGCCCTCGTTGTCGACCATGCCGCAGCGGTCGCCGTCGCCATCGAAGCCGAAGCCGACGTCCGCCTTGTGAGCGAGCACGGACGCGCTGATGGCGTGCAGCATCTTCATGTCTTCGGGGTTGGGATTGTAGCGCGGGAACGTGAAGTCCAGGTCGCAGTCGAGGGGGACCACCTCGCAGCCGATCCCCTCCAGCACGCGCGGCGCCCAGGCTCCCGCCGTGCCGTTGCCGCAGGCCGCCACCACCTTGAGCTTGCGCTTCAGCTTGGGACGCGACGTGAGGGCCCTGACGTAGCGCTCGGCCATGTCGGGCACGAACACGTAAGTCCCGCCGGGCGCGGTCTCGCAGCCACCGGAGAGCACCAGCTCCTTGAGGGCTGTCATTTCCTCGGGACCGAAGGTGAGCGGCCGGGCAAAGCCCATCTTGATGCCGGTCCAACCGTTGTCGTTGTGGCTGGCCGTGACCATGGCCACGCCCTCCACCTCCAGCTCGAACTGGGCGAAATAGGCCATCGGCGACAAAGCGAGGCCGATATCGTGCACCTCGGCGCCGCCGGCCAACAGGCCCGACATCAGGGCTTGCTTCACCTGGCCCGAATAGGAACGGTAGTCGTGGCCGACGACGAAGCGTTTGGGCACGCCGCGCCTGCCCGCGAGCGTCGCAAGTCCCAGGCCGATGGCGTTGAGACCCATCAGATTGATGTCCTGGGGGAACAGCCATCGCGCGTCGTACTCGCGAAAGCCGGTCGGCTTGACGAGCGGCAGGCGCTCGAAATCGGCCGTGTTGGGCGCAAGATCGGCGCGCGGCTTGGGAAACATGCTGATCGGACCCCCTTGCAAGATGTGCTGACTGGAACACCAGGAACGGATAACGGCGATAGGCCGGCCCGGGACCATGCGACAAGTGGACCGAGCGCATATCTCAACCCTGCGGCGAGCGCGTCACTCCTGCAATACCAGCGTGCCGGCACGCATCTCGACGCGCTGCAGGCGGCCCAGGAACGACATGCCGAGCAGCGAGGTTCCGAGGCTGCCCGGCTCGCTCACCGCCGCAGG
Organism: Alphaproteobacteria bacterium; assembly: GCA_005888525.1. GTDB lineage: Bacteria > Pseudomonadota > Alphaproteobacteria > Rhizobiales > Hyphomicrobiaceae > AWTP1-13. The sequence goes on along the minus strand of VBAB01000173.1, from coordinate 4,530 downwards.
TACGTTGCGCACCGTGATGTCGCCGATACTGACGCGGTCGAGCACTATCGGGGCCACCCGCGCCTGCCCATTGGCGGTGCTGACGCGCTGGGTGTAATCGCGGTCGCCAACATACACGCCCGCACGCCGGGCGTCATCGTAGCTGAGGGCGACGATCGACGCCCCTGAATCGACGAGCACGTCGATGGGCCGGCCGTTGATCTCGACGCTCGCGAAATAGTGGCCGTGCGCGCCGGCCCGGATCTCGACGGTCCGACCCCGTGCAACGCTGCGGGCGGGCTCGGATTGACGCTCGACGCGAGGCTGCGGCGACTGCAGCCCGAGGACGACACGGGCCACGTTCTGGATTTCGCTGAAATACGTCAGACTGACGGCAGCCCCGCAGGCCACCACGAGCCATCCCGTCGCCATGCCGACGGCCTGCCGCGTACCCGCCGATAACGCCATGCCACACCGATCCCTCACCGGATGCTGGCAGCAATGCCCGCATCCCCGGGGGATATGCGGGCCTCAGCTGCGCAACGTCAGCATATCGGTGGTGAATTCATATGAGCGCAGGCGGCTTAAGAAACTCATACCGAGCAGGTTCTCCTTGAGCGTCCCGGGTTTGGCCACCAACGCATCCACGTCGTTGAGGCTGATGGGACCCAGCGTGAGGTTGCGCAGGCGCACGTGCGCCGCGTAGGTGGTGCCGTTGGCGGTCTGCACAGGCACCGTGTACTTGAGCCGGTCGACCTCGATGCCCAATCGCTGAGCATCGGCCGGCTTGATCACCACGGTGGAGGCCCCGGTATCGATCAGCATGGTCAAGGACACGCCGTTGACTTGCGTCTTGGCAATGAAATGCCCGTCGGGTCGCCGCCGGATGCGCACCGAGCGCTCGCCTTCGACCTGCGCCTCGCTGCTGCGCAGCGCGCTGCCCGGCGGCAGCAGCTCGCCCACGACGCGGTGACCCAGGCTGAAGATCTCCTCGCGATAGCTGTAGCCGGCGACCAGCAGCAGCGCCACCAACGTCCAGGTCAGAAGATCGCGGACGGCGTGGCCGGCCCTGCCGCGATAGCTGCCGGCGATCGAGGAGCCCAGAAAGATGAGCAGGGCGACGCAAGCGACCGCAATGGCGAAATCCGAGGGGTCGAAGCCGGCAATCGAGCCCGCATCCGCGCGCAGAAGCAGCGCCAGGCCGGCAATCACCAGGAGCGTCAGGGCAATCCAGGCTCCCATGTCACCTCTCCGCTGCCTTTGGCACCCGAGCTTGCCGCGAAGGCAGCTCGCGCATGATACGTTGGCGCTCCGCGTCCGTCATCGTTGCCCAACGTGCGATTTCATCGAGCGAGCGGCTGCACCCCGCGCAAAGCCCGGTGCCGGCGTCGATCACGCACACGTTGATGCAAGGGGACTGGATTGGCCTCTTCATCTCCGCCAAGTGCGGAGAACCGTCCCCGCGTCGCCTGCCGGAATGTAGGAAGCGACCGGGCGCATGGCAACGTACCTCACCGGGCGACTGTGGATTCCCTGCCACTCCGGCCCACTTCCTCCAGCGTTTCCGGCCTCGGCTGCAGCCGTTTCGTGGCGGCAGGGACCGGCCTGCGGTGGCGCTCCTGGCCCAGCGGCTGCAACGGCGGCATGGTGCGCAAGACCCGGCTTTTCGGCAGGCAGACAATGGCTTCGGTTCCCTTGCGCAGCTCCGATCGCAGCTCGAACGTGCCGCCGTGCAGGTTCACGAGGTTCTGCACGATGGGCAGGCCCAGCCCGGTGCCGCCCTCCGCGGTCTCGTGCGCCAGTGAGCCCTGCCCGAACGCCTGCATCACGCGGGGTATCTCCTCCTTCGGGATACCCGGCCCGGTATCCTTGACGCTGAGCGTCTGCCCGCCTTCCGCCGTGTCCGCAACGCACAGCGTGATGCGCCCGCCACGCGGGGTAAACTTCAAGGCATTCGACATCAGGTTGAGGCAGACCTGGCGGATGGCGCGCTCGTCGGCCCAGATCTGCTCCAGCCCCTTGCCGAACTCCAGGACCACCTGCAGGCCCTTGCTTTCGGCACGCAGGGCCAAGAGGCGATGACAGTCCTCGACGACCTCGTTGAGCCGGATCGGCTCCTCGTGCAGCTCGTACCGGCCGGCCTCGATACGCGAAAGGTCGAGGATCTCGTTGATGAGCTGCAGGAGGTGGCGGCCGCTGTCGTGGATGTTGCCCGCATAATCGAGGTAGCTCGCGTTCTGCATTGGGCCCATCAGCTCGGACTTCATAACCTCGGAAAAGCCGAGGATGGCGTTGAGCGGCGTGCGCAGCTCGTGGCTCATGGTGGCGAGGAAGCGCGACTTGGCCACGTTGGCGGCCTCCGCGCGCCGGCGCGCCTCGTCCGAGATGGATTTCTCCTCCTCGATCTCCGCGATCAGCGCGTCCTTCTCGGCGCGGAACTCGAGCATGGCCAGCGCCGTGGAGTTGAGCCCCTTGGCGAGGAATATGAAATAGACGTGCAGGCCGACCGCCATGGCAGCCATGGCCATGTAGAAGGGGTGGCCCTGCATCACCAGGCGGGCGCACACCGCCACCGTCATCGGGATGGTGCCGGCGTAGAGGATCGGCATCACCGAGGAGGCAAAGGTCATGCGGATCGCCAGCAGCACGATGAGGGACGTCAAGATGAAGACATGGCTGATGGCGTCGGTCGTCCCAAGGCCCACTACCGCCATGCCGCCCCAGGCGATACCCGTTGCAAGCTCGAGCCACATGAACATCTCGCGCCAGGTCTCGACGCGAACTTCGCCGCGCGGCGTCGCCAGGAACTTGTGGCAGGCGGCGATCATGAAGAACTTCATGGAGATGACGGCCGCCAGCCAGGCCGAGGCCTGCACCACGGGCGCCCAGAACATGGAGGCGAGCGAGAATATGACGGCGAGAAGTGGGATGGTGACGAGCGCCGACAGCTCGTTCTTCACGAACATCGACAACAGCTCGTACTCGAACTCCGGCTTCAGCACCGTACCCTGTGAAAGGCGCTCGCGCAGCTCGCGGATATGTGCGTGCAGCGCCGCACGCGGGTCTTTGGCGCGCGAGCGGTGCGCAGGGCCGGTGATGTCGTCGCCGCCTTGCATCGTCTCCCTCGTCGGGCCGGCCGGCCCACGCAGATCAAACGCACAGGCACGTTCGGCGTGAATGCGCCCGACAGGCCAATCTCGCGGAAAATCCCTAAATTCTAGTTTATCAATGGTTTACGGCCGCAGGCTTAGCGTAATTGGCGGCCCACGACCGCTCGGATTGCGTGGCAGCAATAGGCGCCAACGTCGCCTTGCACGGTCAACCGGGCTCCTTTACCACTGTTCAAAATAGATCGGCAGGGAGACCTCGATGAAGATCCTCCAGACGAAGACGGCACCCAATCCGCGCCGCGTGCGCATATTCCTGGCGGAGAAAGGGATCGAGGTGCCCTTCGAGGAGCTCGACATCTTGAAGGGGCTGAAGACACCGGAGTTCACCCGCCTCAACCCGTTCCAGCGCGTGCCGGTGCTGGTGCTGGACGACGGCACGGCGATCGCCGAGACCATGGCGATCTGCCGCTATTTCGAGGAGACGAAGCCGGAACCGGCCCTGTTCGGCAAGGGCGCCAAGCAGCGCGCGCTGATCGAGATGTGGAACCGGCGCATGGAGCTGGGGCTGCTGGCCTGCGTCGCTCAAGCCTTTCGCCACCTACACCCGGCCGCAGCCCAGCTCGAGGTGCCGCAGGTGCCAGCTTGGGGCGAGGCCAACAAGCCCAAGGCCCAGGAGGTCATGCGCATCCTCGATGAGGAGCTCGGCAAGCGGCGCTTCATTGCCGGGGACGAGTATTCGGTGGCCGACATCACGGCGTTGGTGGCAGTCGACTTTACCAAGCCAGCCAGGGTGGAGCGTCCGCCGGGCCTCGATAACCTCGCCCGCTGGCATCAGGAGGTCTCGGCCCGGCCGAGCGCCAAGGCTTGAGCATAGCTGCCGGCAGCGCGCGGGTGTAGCCTGTTCCCTAGGGAACAGACAACCTGGGCCGATTATGTCCACGCCTGAGGGACGATGTCGTCCTGTTCGAGAAAACGTGCCATGAAACTGACGGTTGTGGGTTGCGGCGACGCGTTCGGCTCGGGCGGCCGCCTGCAGACCTGCTACCACGTGGAGACCTCGCAGACGCGTTTCATCATCGACTGCGGCGCCACCACGCTGATAGGGTTCAACAAGCTCGGGATCGATCCCAACACCGTCGAGACGATCTTCATCTCACATCTGCACGGCGATCATTTCGCCGGCTTGGTCTGGTGGCTGGTCCATGCCCAGCATGTCGCCAAGCGCACTTCTCCCCTCACAGTCGTCGGCCCCGAGGGCGTGCAGGCGCGTTTCGAGGCTGCGGCGGAGGTGCTGTTTCCTGGGTCCACCGGCATTCAGCGCCGCTACGACTTGCGCTACCTCGAGATGACGCGCGAGAAGCCTATGCATGTCGGCTCGGTACGGGTGACCCCATTCGAGGTGAAGCACCCCTGCGGCGCGCCGCCCTATGCGCTGCGCTTC
>VBAB01000172.1 GCA_005888525.1 Alphaproteobacteria bacterium | reverse complement strand
CGAGGTGGTCCTTTAGGCCTCTCCTGAGCTGGGGGTTTGTGGAAGCCTCGATCAGTTTCGGCAGGGCCTTCAGGATCTGGTTCTCGGCGTAGTAGATGTCCCGGAGGCCGTGATCGAACAGCTCGTCGAGGGTCTTGATGTCCTTTGTGAACAGACCCATGGTCCTTTGCTCCGATCTAGGGTTTGTACTCTGCGAGCGGCGAGAATGCGGGACCGTTGAGAGCCGTCCCATCCGGTGCGAACTGCGAGCCGTGACACGGGCAATCCCAGCAGCGCTCGAAACTGTTCCAGTGCACGTGACAACCCAGGTGCGGGCAGGCCGCCGAGCGCAGGTAGAGGTTGCCGGTGTCATCCCGGTAGGCAGCGATCTTACTTAGGCCCTTGCGAACAATGGCGCCCTCGCCCGGCTTGAGCTCGTCCCACGAGCTTCGTTCGCCGGGAGCGACGTATTCCGCGAAGTTCTTGGGGACCGAGAGATTCTCGCTGAGGAACGCGCCGGCTGCTTTGATCGGCTTGCGGCTGGGGTCGTAAACATCCATCCAAGGGCTTTCGCCTTTGAGGATCAGATCACTGATCAAGATGCCCGCCACGGCCCCGTGCGTGATGCCTTGGCCCGAATCCCCTGTTGAAACAAATGTGCGTTTGCTCCCCGGGTTGAGGCCAATGAACCCCGCGTAATCGATGGTATCGAGGATCTGGCCGGACCAGCGGTGCAGCTCCTTGCCCAGCGCCGGCAGCAGGTTGCGCATCCAGGCCTCCAGCGCCAGAAATCGGGCATCGGCGTCATCGGCTTCGCCGGTCTTATGGTCGGCGCCGCCAACGATCAAGATGTCGGACTGCCCCGTCCCCGGCTGCAGACGAACGTAGTGGTAGGCTTCAAGGGTATCCCAATAGAGCCCGTCCGGCAGGGCCTTCTTCGGTACCGAGAACGCCATGGCATACGTGCGATAGGGCGCCTGCTTGCTGTGGATGGCATAGCGGTCGTTGATCGGCGCGTTGGTGGCGACCACCGCATGGCGCGCACGCACGGTGTGACCGGTCGCAGTGGTTATCTCGACGTTGTTCTCGTCTTCCCGGCGTAGAAGCGACCGCCGGCCTTGCGGATTGCTGAAGCTAGACCTGCCAGATACTTGAGCGGGTGAAAGGTGGCCTGGTTGGGATACCGAAGGGAGGACGACTTCGCTTGGCCCGCGAATGGCACGCCGGTTTCGCGATGGATGGGCATGCCTACCTTCTTGGTGGCTTCGAACTCCCTGCCGAGGATCTCCGTGTCGGTGCCGGCCGCATAGAAAAGATGCCCATCGAGGCGCCTGAAATCGCAGGCGATGCCGAGCTCCTGCTGGTTGGCTTCAATGCGGTCGATGCCGGCGGATTGGCTCTCGTACCATGTTTTCGAGAGGTCTTCGCCGCGGCGGCTGATCATTTGGGCGAAGCCATCATCGCATTGGGCGGTCAGATGCGCCGTCGTGCGCGCAGTCATCCCCTTGCCAATGGGCCCACGATCGAGAACCACGACATTCTTGCCTGCCTTGGCGAGTTCGTAGGCGACCGACATGCCGGCGATACCGGAGCCGACGATGGCGACGTCGGCCTGTTCCTCCTTGTCCAGGGTCGGAGCGTCGTCGAGAACGGTGGTCTCCATCCACAAGGAGGTGCTGTGCTCGCTGCTGGCATTCATAGGGTGACAATCCCTAGGCATGTTCTCTCGCGCTTGCTGAACCGATAAGGTCAGGGTTTGTTCCCGGCAGAAATCAGCGATCGAAAGCAAAGAGGTCCGCATCAGGATCAGTCTGGCAGAACAACTGGGCTTCAATGATCTGCGCGGCGATCATGGCGAAGGTGAAGCCATTGCCGCCGTAGCCGAGTACGGCATAGCAGTTGGGCATGCCTGGGATCGCACCGATCGACGGCAGACTGTTCTCGCTCTCGCCGAACGTTCCCGCCCACGCGAATTCCGCGTCGACATTCAGCGTCGGGAAGAGCTGCCTTGCTTTTTTCTGCAACGCGTCGATCTTCTTCGGAAGAAGAGCGTCCCTGGTCGCCGCGTCCGAGAAATCCTCATCTTCCCCGCCAACCAAAACCCGGCCGTCGGCGGTGGTGCGTAAATAGAGGTAAGGGTTACGCGCCTCCCAAATCAACTCGCCATTGCCCCAAAGGGCGCCCGCTTGCGGAGCCGTGGCAAACGCCCATGTGCTTGTGCGCCGATGCCCGGCGGACGGCACGCCATCGGCCAGCTCGTAGCCGGTGGCGAACACCAAAGCCTTGGCTTCGAGTTCAATCCCATCCGAGGTGACCATTTGCACGCCGTGTCCGGAAGCTGCCACTTCCGCAAGCTGGACTGGTGAATGGATGCGGCATCCTGCGCGTGCCGCCCGCCGTAGAAGCCCCAAGGTCAGGCGAACCGGGTTGAGATCTGCCACGTGGTCTGAGAGAAGCGCCGCGTTCCGTTCAATGCCGACGAGGCTTCGCAGCTTGGCCGCGCTCAGGAAGGTGGAGGGGAGGCCGATACGCTCGCGTTGGCGCCCCTCCTCGGCCATCTCCACCGCGCTCAATGTCTCGCCTGCCAGATACAAGGCCCTGCGCTGCCTGAAGTCGCACGGAATGCGCAAGCGCCGGACGAGGTATGCCAGATCGTCTACCGCGTGAAAGCAACGCAGCCACGCACGGCTGGCGCGTTCCATTCCCACCCGGTCTGCAAGTCTAATCAGGGGAGTGTCGATCTCGAATTGGAGAAGGGCGGTGCTCGCGGCTGTGCTGCCCTGGGCGGGCGGACGGCGATCGATAACGATTGTGGAAAGGCCCTTTTGGGATGCGGCCAAGGCCATAAGTGCGCCCGTTATCCCGCTGCCGACTATCACCACGTCCGCTTTCGCGGGGGAAAGCAGCGGTGCGCCGGCAAAGGTAGAATGGCCGCCACTCGCCCACACTGGAACGCCCGTGCGCAGGTCGCGAACCTCGGTCATTGAGTCGGTCCGGTCGGTGCGGAACTTGGTCGGCATGCGCGGCACATCCATTACACGTCGATCGCCATTTCGTGGCATGGAAGGGATGCTGCATCAAAAGGACCCACGGCCATTGCCGAGAGCAAGGTCAATCTGCAGCTAGTATGAATCCGCATCGGGGCGGAGCAGTCGCCATTCTTCTCCGTCCAACTAGGTCCGATTGGTCCTGGCCTTTTTGACAATATGGAGCGCGGCTTTCGGGCCGCGCCAGCCTTCGATCCTCGGGTTCTTGCCAGTGAAGAAGGTCGCGCTCACGAAGAACTGCTCGATTTCCTCGCGCAAGCGCTTGGGCAGGCCTGTCGCCTTCTCGAATTCGCCCATCCGCTCATGCCAGCTCGGCATGAGGATGAGGCGCGGGTTTTCTTCGCGGCCGTTGTCACCCTTTTGGCTCACATCGACGACGCCGAGGGCCCGGCAGGGCAGCACCACACCAGGAAACGTCGCGCTGTCGTGAATGGCCAATGCATCGACCGGGTCGCCATCCTCAGCCTTGGTACCGGGGATGAACCCCCAGTCGAACGGATACGACAGTCCGAGTGAAAGTGCGCGAGAGACCGTGAACACCTTCGTTTTCGGCTCGTAGCGCAGTTTCACGGTAGAGCCGCGAGGCGTCTCCACTACCATGTTGAAGTCGTCGTCGTCGTTGAATGCCCTCAGCTTTGAATAGTTGGGCATGATCTAGGCGACCTTCCTCGAAGTATGTACTCGGCGCCGTTTCAGATGTTGCATGAGTTGTCGGAAACTCATCGCGTTGAGCACGTGCTCTTTCGCAATACCGCCTTTGCGGGCGATGGCAACGCCCCAACGCACGAGGCCGAGTTCGCGGATAGAATGGGCGTCCGGGTTGATGCTCAAGAGGCAACCCAGCTCAAGCGCGCGCCGGTGCCACCGCCAATCCAATTCCAGTCGGTTGGGGTTGCTGTTGATCTCGACGGCCACGCCATGGCTGGCGCAGGCTTTAAGGATCGGCTCCATCTCCACCTCATAACCGGGCCGACGCAACAAGAGTCGGCCGGTGATATGGCCGAGGACGGTAGTATAGGGGTTGGAGACCGCTCTGACGATGCGCGCTGTCTGTTCGGCCTTGTCCATACGGAAGCGGCTGTGGACGCTCGCCACCACCACATCAAAGGTCTGAAGGATTTCTTCCGGATAGTCCAAGGAACCATCCGCTAGGATGTCCGACTCGATGCCCTTGAGAATGCGGAAACGGTTGCCGAACTCTTCGTTCAATGCGTCCACCAAGTCGTGTTGGCGGAGGATCTTGTCGATGGACAGGCCGCCGGCATAGTGCGCCGATTTTGAATGGTCGGTGACACCGAGGTATCGGTAGCCCAAGTCGTGTGCGGCTTTGGCCATCTCGCGCAGCGTGTGCGTTCCATCCGAGAAATCGGTATGGATGTGGAGGACGCCTTTCAGGTCCCTGCCTTCGACAAGCTCGGGCAACGCGTGTGCCATCGCGACGGCAATCTCGTCCTTGCCCTCACGGAGTTCAGGTGGGATGAACGACAATCGCAGCCGTTTGTAGATGGCTTCTTCCGTGCGCCCAATCGATGGGCCGGCCTTGCCAATGCCATCGGGACCGAGAATCAGGTCCCTAGTGCGCGCGAGGGCCTCCAGCTGCGCCAGATGTTCGGCATTGCCGGTCGCGTAAAGCAGGGCGCTCCCGAAGCGGTCCGGGGCGACGACATCCACCCGGACCGCTCCCAGGCGTTCCTGGCCGGTCTTGGAACTTGTGTTTGACGTTGCGACCAGTCGGAGGTCGGCAATCAACTCACAGCCGCGCCGGAGGTCTCCGGCGATAGTCACGCCGCTGATGCCCTCTTTCTCGAGTGTCTCGGCGGCATGCATTAGGAGCTCCTCGGCGCGGTTAACCCGCATGCGGCCTTCCGCGCCTCGCATCATGGCAATCCCTTCAAGGATCTTGCGCTCGGCTGCCGCTCCGAGGCCCTTCAATTTGCGGAGCCGCCCCTGCCGCGCGGCTTCTTCCGCCTCGGCCAGATTGGCGATGCCCAGGTCTTTGTGGAGTTTGACGATAGCGCTGGGTTTAAGACGCGGGATGTTCAGCAGCTCTAAGAGGCCGGTTGGAAACTTGGTCCGCAGCCGTTCGAGCGGCTCGTCCGTTCCCTTGTTCCTGAGCTCGAGGATGCGGCGGGCGATGGCGTCGCCGATGCCGGGGATGGCCCGCAACTGTGAGCGACGGATGACCTGGTCGAGGGGCGTGACCAGCGTGCGCAGGCTTTCCGACGCGCGCACGTAGGCCTTAGCCGAGTAGGGATTGCCGCCCTCGAGGGCGGCACGCCTGCCGATTTCTAGCAAGAGATCGGCGACCTGCAGTGCATCAAGCTTTGCCATGGCTGCTAAACGCCTGACTTCTGCAATGAAAAGTTGTTCATATCCCGAACAAGACCTCGAGAACCGCCATGTCCTGTTGTCTCTCCTTCCACCACCGCGGTTCTAAGCCCGGCCTTTCTATTCTCGTGGTGGGCGAAAATGGCATTGATGTCTCCTATTCGCAAAACGCGTTGCGCTTGCGTGCGGCAAGATCCAGGTGCAAGTGGTTGCGGTGGGCTTCATTGGCTTCCGGACCAAGCACCGTTCCGAATATCCGACAGGCGCCTTCGTGCATGCGGCGGAGGAACCGAGCTTCGCTTGTTGAGGTGCGATCGGCCGTTTCGACATCGCGCAACGGACGCGCATCTCCGCCAGCTGGTTTACCGGTTTTCGCCTGCGCCTGCCGATCACGGGCGGTCTGGCCCCAGCCGGTGAGAACCTCGATGGACCTGCCGTCAGTCATCACGAACGCTGAAATATCGAGGGCATTAGCGAACGAATGCTCGCTCAAGCGGTCGTTCGAGGTGCCAATCCTTTGCCTGCACATGTAGCCTGACGCTGTGACGATGCGACTGACGGACGCGCCCAATACCTCCTGGGCTATCGGCTGCACGGTTTCTTCTATCCATTGATGCAGCTTGGCGGCGACACGGCAGTTCACGAGGGCCGATGGACTGATCGCCACACCGGCCACGCGCTTCAAAAGGACTGGCGCGGGCGTTCCGCATTGGCCGTTGCGAATTGGCTTCGATACTTCGAGATCTGCCCCGGTGGGCGTAAGCACCCGCACACATTCCTCCAGCGCGGCAATGATCTCCGCGTCCGACCAGGTCTCAGCCTCGGCTTTGTCCGAAGGCTGCACCGGCGGATGATCAGCTTCGGCTGGGAGGGGTGAATTCGGTTGTGGGGCGGGCGTTATCGTCGACCGCGCCGCCTGCGCGGTTCCATCAAATCTTGCCTTGCGCCAGCTGCTTGGGAGGGAGACGCTCACCGCCAGTAGGCCGGCCGCAACGATCACGGCAGCGACGGCTGGTGTTCCTTTGAACTGATCCGGCAGATCCATCATGACTAAACCGCCTCTCGGAATTCCCGTTCCGAGCCGGCCGTTGGGGAACTGCGCCTGGTCTCCCCCGTTGAGACTGGAAACAGTCGAGGTTCCAATGTCCAGTTCTTATCTGCGCGCCGTGCCGGTGGCACTGGCCTTCGTTACACTACTTATCGCGCCGGCCTTCGCAGCGCGGAAGCAAGCTGCCGCAATGCACAATGTCAGTGTCGAGAGCGTGAACAACGCCGAATGGCGGGCCGGTAACCTGCCGGTACCATTCTTGGTGAAGCTGCAGGTGTTGCTGGACAGAGCTCACGCCTCGCCTGGTGAGATCGACGCCAACCGCGGTGAAAACACGCGCAAGGCGGTGATAGCATTCCGCGAGATGCGAGGTCTCGGAGGCGGCGAGCAGATTGACGAGCGGCTGTGGCACGCTCTGGCGGACAACGACCGCGAGGCGGTTCTTGTCACCTACGCCATTACGGAGAAGGATGTCGCCGGTCCATTCATTGAGAAGGTACCTCAGGACTACCGTGAGAAGGCCAGCCTCAAGCGGCTGAGCTACACTAGTGCCCAAGAACTTCTCGCCGAGAAGTTCCACATGAGCGAAAAGCTCTTGCGGCAGCTCAATCCCAATGCGGCGTTCGACCGGGCAGGCACCGAGATCGTCGTCGCCAACGTTCAACGCGAGGAGCTCCCGCGCAAGGTCACGCGCGTCGAGGTCGATGCGACCCGTCAACGCGTTCTCGCCTACGACAAGGATGATACGGTTGTCGCTGTCTATCCGGCAACGGTTGGTAGCGCCGAACGACCCTCACCATCGGGAGAGTTCAAGGTCGCGGGCGTCGCAGAGAATCCTACCTACCATTACGACCCGTCGCTCAATTTGCGCGGTGTCGACGTGCAGGAACCGTTGGACCTTCCTCCCGGCCCCAATAATCCCGTCGGCCTGGTATGGATCGCCCTGTCAGCCAAGGGCTACGGCATTCACGGAACACCCGACCCTGATGCGGTAAGCAAGCGCAGCTCCCACGGTTGCATAAGGCTCACCAACTGGGATGCCCTCGAACTTGCCCGACACGTCAGCAGGGGAACACCGGTCAACATCAGTGAGCGCGCGCCAAGCCGGCAAGCGAAGCGGTAGGTTCAAGCTCTTGGTCCGAAACGGCACACGCGGCAGGACGTTGCGTGCCGAGCTCCGACGACTTGAGAGGAACGTGCCGACCCACGCAACGCCAATGCCGTTCCGCTGATTTCCGCCGGAGTACTATCCATTATCATCAGCGAACGGCTCCGCCATGTAGCGGAGCCGTTGTCGTAAAAGCCGTATCAGCGGCAGCCGACTGAGGCAGCGCGGTACCCCATTACACGGTGATGGCGGCGGTGACTGGCCGACCGGTAGCCAAGCTTTGCGTGGCGCAGATGCCGCTTGCCGGAAGCGCGGTAGGCGTATGTGCCCATTTTCCGATGATTGCGCGCGTGGCGCATCTTATTCGTGCTGTTGCGCGCTGTGCGGTCAGCTTTGACCGTGCTGCTGGCTTTGGGAGTTGTAGTCGTGTTTGCGCGCGGCGAAGACGGAGTGGCTTTGGGCTGGGCATTCGTGACGGGCGGCTGATTTGTCGTTTGGGCCGTTGCCATGGGTATAAGCGCGAATGCACTGAGGGTGGCAGTGATCATGATTAATTTTCGCATGCAGATGCTCCTTTCCGTTTGGAGTTGGATCAGGGGTAAACGTTGTCACTCCGACGCCGTTGCAGGCGGTGCTGCAATTTATTCGCTCTCTGAATATTCATTCATCCACGAACTTGAATATCTGTTCATCGACCTGAAAATTCGCGGATTACGGGGACTGCCGCTGATGTCGTTCTGATGGCGATGGCGCCCTTCAGCGAATTTCTCGCATCGAATCAGCGCCTAGCCGCATTCTCGTCGATGGCGTCGTGAGCGCAATGCGCTCGATGTGGTATGAATCCTGGGGCCGGCGCATGGAGCAGATCCTCCGCTGCGGTAGGCATCGTCCCCGTGTGTAGGCGGGAATGATTGAAGGGTTCGGTGTCTCGATCAGTGCCTGAGCCGCATGTCGCAGTGTTGTCTCACGCGTGAGCGATCCTCAAATTGGGGGAAGATCTAAGACCGCTGATGCTTCGTTCCGTCTATCGCTTCAGCACGTAATCTCGAAGATCTTGGTAACCTCGCATTGGACGGCGGGACGTC
>VBAB01000171.1 GCA_005888525.1 Alphaproteobacteria bacterium | reverse complement strand
GCGCGCGAATGTTTCCTGGTCTCCTATCGCGCAGCCGGGGGATCTTTTTGCCGATGCGCACCTGATGGCGAGCGGCGGGCTGCTGGACGTCTTCATCTCTCCCATCGGCGGCGCAGAGGGCCGGAAAGTCAGGCTGCCGGCAATGCCGATCGAGTTCGGCGCCGATCGCGAGCGCCCGGGCCTGCGCCATCAGCCGCCGCGCATGGGCGAGCACAACGCGCAAGTCCTTGCCGAGGCCGGATTTTCGCCTGCGGAGGTTGCAGCGTTGGCCGAGCGACGCGTCATCGTCGCGGCCACCTGAAAGCGATCTTGCCAGGCCGCCGGCGTGGTATGTCCAGGCGGCGGATGCCGTGCAATCGCGAAGCATGGACGCGGACCGTCACAGCAGGGGGAGACCGATGCGATCCAAATTTGCGCGCTTCCAAACGCGCGAGCTGCTGCTCGTGGTGTTGCCGGTGCTGGCTGTCGTCTTGGGCGCGGTCTGGATCGCATTGCGCCTCGTCGATCCACCTCCGCCTCGCACCTTCGTCGTGTCCGCTGCCACCGCGGGCAGCCCCTACTATCGCTATGCCGAGCGCTACAAGGCGACGTTCAAGCGCAACGGCGTCGACCTGGAGGTGCGCGAGTCGGGGGGATCGCTGGCCAACCTCAAAGCACTCTCGGACGCGGCCTCAGGCGTGCACGCGGGCTTTGTCCAGGGAGGCCTCGCCTCGAGCAAGGACACACCCGGATTGTTGTCAGTCGGACGCATCGCCTACGAGCCGCTGTGGGTCTTCTATGCCGGCAGCGGGCACCTCGAGCGGCTGACCGACCTCAAGGGCAAGCGCATTCTCGTCGGGCCGGCCGGCGGCGGCACCAGCGGCCTCGCCCTGCGCATGCTCGCAGCCAACGGCGTCACCGCCGAAAATGCGACGCTGATCAACCGTGAGCTGCCCGACTATGTCGACGTGCTCGCCAAAGCGGAGGCGGACGCTGGTTTTCTCGTGCTCGCGCCCGAGGCCCGGACCATCCAGCGGTTGCTCAGGACGCCCAGCGTGCACCTGATGAGCTTTGCCAACGCCGATGCCTACACGCAGCGCTTTCCCTTCTTGACGCGCCTGGTCCTGCGCGAGGGCGTCGTCGACTTCGCGGCCAATATTCCGCCGGCCGACACGACGCTGATCGCCACCACCACCGCCGTCCTCGTGCGCGAGGATGCGCACCGCGCGCTCGTCAACCTGCTGGCGCAGGCCCTGCACGAGGCGCACGGCCAGCCGGTGGCCGACGCGGGCAACGAGGCGCAGCTGTTCCAGCGCGTCGGCGAATTCCCAATGGCCAACGATCCGGAGTTCGCGCTGTCCGAGGATGCACGGCGTGTCTACCGCTCGGGCCCACCCGTTCTCCAGCGTTACATGCCGTTCTGGGTCGCCACCATGCTCGACCGCCTGATGGTGTCATTGGTGGTGCTGCTACCGATCCTGATCCCGCTGCTGCGGTTTGCGCCGCAGATCTACAGTTGGCGCATCCGGCGACGCATCATGTATTGGTACGGCGAGCTGAAACGGCTCGAGGCGGCCGCCAGGAGCGCGTCGACCCGGGAGGCGCGGGCTGCGAAACTGGGAGAGCTCGACCGCATCGAAGCCGCCGTGGACAACATCCCTGTCCCTCTGGGTTTCGCCGACCGGCTCTACGAGCTGCGCCAGCACGTCGAGCTTACGCGTCGGCGCTTGACGGCCGGCGCCTCGCATCCCGCCGCAGCGGAAGGCTGAGAGCCGCCCCTGGCTGTGCCGACCGATATCTGATCCGCGACGCTCAGCGCGTCATCGAGTCCATCGAGGCAGCGGCCAGGACCAAGGATCTCAGGGCGAGTAGGCTTCAGAAAAACGCCTGCAGCCCGGTTTGCGCACGGCCCAGGATCAGCGCGTGCACGTCGTGCGTGCCCTCGTAGGTGTTGACGGTCTCGAGGTTCGCGGCGTGGCGCATGACGTGGTACTCGATCTGGATGCCGTTGCCGCCGTGCATGTCGCGTGCAACGCGGGCGATGTCGAGCGCCTTGCCGCAGTTGTTGCGCTTGACGATGGAGATCACCTCGGGCGCCGCCTTGCCCTCGTCGAGCAGACGCCCGGCGCGGAGCGCGCCCTGCAGGCCCAGCGCGATCTCGGTCTGCATGTCGGCGAGCTTCTTCTGCACCAACTGGGTTGCGGCCAGCGGACGGCCGAACTGCTTGCGGTCGAGGGTGTATTGGCGTGCCCGGTGCCAGCAGTCCTCGGCCGCACCCATCGCGCCCCAGGCGATGCCGTAGCGCGCGCGATTGAGGCAGCCGAACGGTCCCTTGAGGCCCGAGACGTTGGGGAGCAGGTTTGTTTCCGGCACCACCACGCCGTCCATGACGACCTCGCCGGTGACGGAGCAGCGCAGGGAGAGCTTGCCGCCGATCTTGGGTGCGGTGAGGCCCTTCATGCCCTTCTCCAGGATGAAGCCGCGGATAGCGTCGTCGTGTGCCGCCGACTTCGCCCACACCACGAACACGTCGGCAATGGGGGCGTTGGAGATCCACATCTTGGCTCCGGTGAGCCGATAGCCGTCGGCGACCTTCTCGGCGCGCGTCGTCATGGAGCCGGGATCGGAGCCGGCGTCGGGCTCGGTGAGGCCGAAGCAACCCACCCACTCACCGGAGGCGAGGCGCGGCAGGTACTTCTGGCGCTGCTCCTCGGAGCCGTAAGCGTAGATCGGGTACATGACGAGAGAGGACTGCACGCTATTCATGGAGCGATAGCCGCTGTCGACGCGCTCGATCTCGCGGGCAATGAGGCCGTAGGAGACATAGTTGGCGCCGGCGCAGCCGTACTTTTCCGGGATCGTGGCGCCGAGTAGGCCGAGCGCCCCCATCTCGGTGAAAATGGCGCGGTCGGTCTTCTCCTCGAGGTACGCCTCGATCACGCGGGGGCCCAGCTTCTCCTGCGCGTAGGCGCGGGCGGTGTCGCGTACGGCGCGCTCGTCCTCGGTGAGCTGGTCCTCGATGAGGAAGGGATCATCCCAGACGAAGGTTGCGGCGGCTACCTTCCCAGCCGGCGACTTGTCCTGCATTCTCGATAACTCCCACAAGAGCTGCGCCGTTGGCTGAGCCAAGCTTACACGACACTGTCCAGGCGCGAAGATTTGATCGCTATTGCACCTGGGCACCCGACCCACAATAGGATTAACTGAACGGCGGGGATCGCGCCAAGAAATGTGGAGCAAAACGAAAATGAAGAAAGCATGGGTAGCACTCGGTGCGAGCGCTCTTGCCATCGTGCTGGTGGCGAGCACGTTCGACGCGGCCGAGGCAAGACACCGCGGCGGCGGTTGGAGCGGAGGCGGCGCGCGCTTCGTCGGCCGCTCGTACAGTGCGCCGCGTTACGTAGCGCGATCGTATAGCTATGCCCGGGTAGCGCCCTTCAGGCATCATCGGCACGTGCGCCGGGCCTTCGTCGGCGCCCCGCTGGCTTACGGCGCTTACTACTACGGCAGCGGCTGCAGCTGGCTGAGGTACCGGGCCCTCGAAACCGGCAGCAGATATTGGTGGTCGCGCTACTACGACTGCATCAACGGCTACTACTGACGATCGGACCCGCAGCGGCAGTCGGTGACAGCGAGGCTTCACCGGAGCGGCGGGTGCCGTGGCATCGCCGAGGAGCCGTCACAGCGCTGGGCGCACTGCGCCCGGCGCAAGTGCGATTGCGCTGCTCCACTTCGCAAGCCGGCCCGTGCTAAGACGGAACCGACGTCTAGGGCGGCCAACGAGGCGGGCATTTGGATATCGTCGCGAAAGCCATGGCGAGCATCAAGGGCCGCTCGCTCGAGGTCGTATTGCCGGAAGGCGAGGACGAACGCATCTTGCGCTGCGCGCAGCGCCTGAGCGAGGCGAGCCTGGCATCTCCCGTGTTGCTTGGGCCCGTCGCCAAGATGCGTGCGCTTGCGGACGGCCTCGGCGTGCGGCTCGAGGGCTGCGAGGTGCGTGACCCGCAGAGCGACCCGAGCCTGCCGGCCTATGCAGCCCACATCGCCTCGGGCCGCGACAAGATGACGGCCGGAATGGCCGAGCGCATGCTGCGCCGACCGCTCTACTTTGCCGGCGCCATGGTCGCGGCCGGCGACGCCGCGGCGATGGTGGCCGGCGTCGCCAATCCGACGCGGCGGGTGATCGAGGCCGGGATGATCACGATCGGCCTGGCGCCCGGAATTTCCACACCCTCGAGCTGCTTCCTGATGATCATGCCGGCGGCCGACGGCGCGGCCAGGACCTACATCTTTGCCGACTGCGCGTTGAACGCGGATCCCACTCCCGCGGAGCTTGCCGACATTGCCGTCGCCTCGGCGGACAGTGCGAGAAGACTTCTCGACGATGAGCCGCGCGTGGCACTGCTTTCGTTCTCCACCCACGGCAGTGCCAGCCACGCCCGTGTCGACAAGGTGCGCGCGGCGCTCGAATTGGTGCGCAAGCTGCGGCCCGATCTCGCCGTCGATGGCGAGCTGCAGGGCGACGCGGCACTTTCGCAGGCCGTCGCAGCCAAGAAGGTGAAGGGCGCGAGCGCCGTTGCGGGCCGGGCGAACGTGCTGGTGTTCCCCGATCTCGATGCCGGCAACATCGCCTACAAGCTCGTGCAGCACCTGGCGCGAGCCCAGGCCGTGGGTCCGCTGCTGCAGGGCTTCGCCAAACCGATCTCGGACCTGTCGCGCGGCGCAACGGTCGACGATATCGTTGCCACCGTAGCCGTCACGCTGGCCCGCGCGCTGCCCTGAAATCTCAGGCCGAGCACTCCGCGGTCACCCGCGCTCCGGATAGAGCGACCGCAGGCCGTCCCGCGAGGCCGCACACACGCCCCGCTCGGTGATGA
>VBAB01000935.1 GCA_005888525.1 Alphaproteobacteria bacterium | reverse complement strand
CATGCGGCAGCTGGAGCGCAACTACCAGGTGGCGCAACAGCAGCTCAACCGGGCGGACTGCTGGGACCAATTCCTGTTCTCGCGGACGCTGAAGCGCAAGCCGATTTGCATCCAGCTCGCCGGCGAGGTGGATGCCAGTCGCCAGCGCCTCGCCGATCTCGAGGCGCAGCGCCGGCAGATCATGGGTACGGGCAACCGCTCGTTCCAGGACGACATCATCCGCGAGCTCGCCCGCAACGGCTGCGGGCAGCAATATGTCACCGAAATGCGCCGGCGCGAGGGGGCGAGGAGAGCGACGGTCCGCGCGGCAACCCCAACCAGTTCGGCAACTTGCCCTTCGCCACCTACCGCACACTCTGCGTGCGGCTGTGCGACGGCTACTACTTCCCCGTGAGCTTCTCGACGCTGCCCAACCACTTCCAACGCGATGCCGACCAGTGCCAGTCGCAGTGCGCGGCGCCCGCCGAGCTTTATTACCACCAAAACCCCGGCGGGGCCGTCGAGCAGATGGTTTCAGCCAGCAGCCAGCAGCCCTATACGAGCCTGAAATCGGCGTGGCGCTACCGCAAGGAGTTCGTGCAGGGCTGCTCGTGCAAGGCGGCCGAATACCAGCCGCCGGCGGGCGGCGACAAGAAGGCAGAAGTACCAGCGGCGCCGGGTGGGCCGAGCGCGACCGCGCGACTCAACACGAAGTAGTTGCCTGAGAGCCGGCATGAGGACAGGCTGATCCCTAAGCGGCGCGCCGGCGCCGCAAGCCGATCAAGCCAGCGATGTGGACGAGTATCCGCGTATGCCGCACGTTTCCAGCACCGGCCCCACCCGCCTCGATGAGCGCCTGTCGCTGCGACCCATCGGCATCGACGACTTCTCCAGCCTGCGCTACCTGCACGCCACGTCGCTGCGTGCGCAAACCCTCGAGGTCCTCTCGGACGAGGAGTTGGCGGCCTTCATCAGGCTCGTCTATTCGCCGGTGTACACGTCCCTGCTGATGAAGGAGGAGGTGTACGGCGCATGGATCGACGCCGAGCTGATCGGCACGGTCAGCTGGCATGCCGCAGGCAATAACGGCTCGACGGCCAGCATCGGTGGTATCTTCGTCCGTCACCGACGGCTCGGGATCGGCCGCCGGCTCCTCGCCGAGGCCGAAGCGCGCGCCCATCAGTGTGGCTTCGAGCGCGTCTCCGCCTGCGCCACGGCCAATGCGGTGCCCTTCTTCCTGCGGCTCGGCTACGAGCCGGTGTCGCGCGGCGTGCGGTCGCTCTCGGTCGAATGCGTGCTGCCCGTGACGTTCGTGAAGAAGCGCCTGCCGCCCGGACGGCCCGCGACCGCTGCGCTCAATTGATGCACTGACGCGAAGCGCACCGCGAGAGCGTCAATCAAACGGCGGCCAGCTCTCGCCGGATCAGCCCCAGCGCCTCCTCGATCATCGCCTCGGTGACGTCGAGATGGGTGCAGGCGCGCACCCTCCCGCCGAGCAGGCTCAGATGCACGCCCTGGAGCCTCAGGCGCCGGATCAGCTCGGGCGCGGGCAGACCAGCACCCGCGGGATCGAAGAAGACCAGGTTCGTCTCCGGCTCCTCTACTGCCACATTGGGCATTTGGCGCAGACCACGCGCCAGGGCCTTGGCGTTGCGGTGATCCTCGGCCAGGCGGTCCACATTATGGTCGAGGGCATAGAGGCAAGCCGCGGCACAGATGCCGGCCTGGCGCATGGACCCGCCGAGGCGCTGTTTCCAGCGCCAGGCGTCGTCGATGAAGGCCGCGCTGCCTGCGAGAACGGCACCGAGCGGCGCGCCGAGCCCCTTGGTGAAATCGATCCACACCGAGTCGAAGGAAGCCGCCATCTCCTTCGCGGCGACGCCCGAGGCGACGCACGCATTCATCAGCCGTGCACCGTCCATATGCGTGGACCAGCCCTCGCCGCGCGCCACCGCCGCCACCGCGTTCAACTGCGCGAGCGGCCAGACCGTGCCACCGCCGATGTTGGCGGTTTGCTCCACCTCGAGCAGCCGCTGCGTCGGCGCGTAGCGCGTGCGCGGGCGGATGGCGGCGCGGACATCCTCGCCCGTGAAGAGCCCGCGCGCACCCCTGAGCTGCAGGATCTGCACGCCCGTGAAGGCCGCGTGGGCGGCGCCCTCGCTCGTCAGGATGTGGCTCGTCTCATGCGCGATCACCTCTTCGCCGGCGCGGCAGTGGGTGAGGATGGCGACGACATTGCACATGGTACCGGATGGCAGGAACACTGCCGTCTCCTTGCCGAGCAAGGCGGCCACCCGGTCGCAGAGCGCGTGCACGGTAGGATCGTTGCCGGCCTGCTCATCGCCGACCTCTGCGCGCGACATGGCTTCGCGCATAGCCGGCGTGGGGCGGGTCTGCGTGTCGGAATAAAGGTTTATGCGGATGGCGGGCACGCCCTTCGACGGGCGGGCAGGGGTGTAGACCATCAGGCGTCTCGCTGGCAGATCAGGAACTGAACCGTACCACGGGGGACGACTGTCATAAACGCTCCCCGCATGTCGCACCCGACGCGGCCCCCGGCACCTGCCATCAT
>VBAB01000934.1 GCA_005888525.1 Alphaproteobacteria bacterium | reverse complement strand
GCCCCATGGCGGCCGCGAGCGCCACCTCGCGGGGGCCGAGGCGCCGGCCCGCCTGGAGCAGGATCTCGCCCGCGCGGAAATCAAAGCCGGTATGGCGGACGTGCCCGCGGTCCGGCGTGCCCTCGCGCACGATCACCCTGGCCCCGTCACGTTCGGTGTTCTCCTGGATGACGACGGCATCGGCGCCGGCCGGCAGCGGTGCACCGGTGAAGATGCGCACCGCCTGTCCCGCCGCCACGGAGCCGGCGAACGGATGCCCTGCCGCCGCCTCGCCGATCACGTCGAGCGTGGCTGGCAATCGGGCGACATCGGCCCCGCGCACCGCGTAGCCGTCCATGGCGGAGGCATCGAAAGGCGGCTGCGTGATCAGCGCCGCCAGCGGCGTGGCCAGCGTGCGCCTGTGCGCCGCCTCGATGGCCACGGCCTCGGCCGGCATCGGCGCGACGCCGTCCAGGATGCGGGCCAGGGCTTCTTCGACCGAGAGGGGCGGGGGCATGACGCTACCCCGTTGTCATCCCGGGCTTTATGCCCGGGATCCATCGTGCCGTTTGCTCCGCAGGTTGCGGATGGCTGGATCCCAGGGACAAGCCCCGGGATGACAGGCGAGAGCGTTTTGCGATCCTCCCCACGCTCAGCGTTTTCCTTCCGCAGCCCGATACGTTCCCGATCGCCCGCCGGTCTTCTCCAGCAGCCGGATGCCGCCGATCACCATGGCTTTGTCGGCGGCTTTGAGCATGTCGTAGAGGGTGAGACAGGCGACCGAGACGGCGGTCAGGGCCTCCATCTCCACGCCAGTCTGGCCCGCCACCTTCACCTCGGCGGTGACGCGGATGCCCGCCGGCTCGCGCGACGGCTCGAACCTGACGCTCGCCTTGGTGATGGCGAGCGGATGGCAGAGCGGGATCAGCTCTCCCGTCTTCTTGGCGGCCATGATGCCGGCAATGCGTGCGGCGGCGAGCACGTCGCCTTTCTTGGCGCTGCCCTCCTCGATCAGCGCCAGCGTCGCCGGCGCCATGGCGATGAAGCCTTCCGCACGCGCAGTGCGGTGGGTGGCCGCCTTGTCGGAGACGTCGACCATGCGCGCCTCGCCCTTGTCGTCGAGATGCGTGAGCTTGGTCATGAGGTGACACCCAGAAGCGCTCGCGTCGCTGCGGCGACGTCGGCCTGGCGCATGAGGCTTTCCCCGACCAGGAATGCGTGCACGCCGGCTTTGGCCAGCCGCTGCAGGTCGGCGGGGCTGGCGATGCCGCTTTCGGCGATGACGGTGCGGTCCTTCGGCACGCGCGGGGCGAGCTCCTCGGTCGTCTCGAGCGAGGTGGCGAAGGTCTTGAGGTCGCGGTTGTTGATGCCGACCAGCCGGCAGTCGAGTGCAAGAGCGCGATCGAGCTCCGTGCTGTCGTGCACCTCGGCGATGGCGTCCATGCCCCACGCGTTGGCGTAGGCGCACAGTGTCCCGGCCGTCACGTCGTCGACGGCAGCCATGATGATCAGGACGCAGTCGGCACCCAGCGCGCGCGACTCCGCCACCTGGTAGCGGTCGAGCATGAAGTCCTTGCGCAGCGCGGGCAGCTGCGTGGAGGCGCGCGCGCGCGTCAGATGCTCGGGCGCACCCTGGAAGGAGGGGCCGTCCGTGAGCACGGAGAGACACGCGGCACCCCCCGCCTCGTAGGCCGCTGCAAGCGCCTGCGGATCGAAATCGGCGCGAATGAGGCCCTTGGACGGGGAGGCCTTCTTGATCTCGGCGATGAGCGCGGGCCGGCCGGCGGCGATCCTGGCCTGCAGCGCTGCCGCGAACCCCCGCACGGGCGGGGTCTTGTGCGCGGCATCCTCCACCGTCGCGAGCGGCCTCTTGGCGACCGCGTCGGCGATCTCGTTGCGCTTGTAGGCGATGATCTTTTCCAGAATGTCGGCCATGGACGAAGTTTACGCCGACGGCGGGCCGGGCGCCACTGGGCATGCCCGATCTGCCTCAGCTCACGTTGTTCGCGCGGGGTGGCACAGTTACGCTGGCCGTCGCACTCGGGATGCGAGGACAAGGAACCCTGGGGGAAGCCATGGCCGATCAAGAAGGGATTGTCACCTATCGGGGCGCCGTCTCCGCCAGCCATTGCGATCATATCGGCCACATGAATATCGTGGCTTACGGCGCCAAGTTCGACGAGGCGAACTGGGTGTTCTTCTGCGAGATCGGGCTTACACCTTCCTACCTGCGCAGCCCCCGCTACGGCATGGCCGGCGTGCAGCAGAACATCAGCTACAAGAAGGAGCTGTTTGCGGGCGACGTCATCGAGATCCGCACGCAGGTGCTGGAAATCACCGAAAAACGCATGTGTGTACGCCACGAGATGCGCAACATCGAGACCGGCGCGGTGGCTGCCGTCAGCGACATCACCTCGGTGCACCTCGACAAGGGCGCGCACAAGTCCTGCCCGCTGCCTGCAGCCGTTCGTCAGGCCGCGGAGGCCTTGCTGGCTGGCAGCCGGTAGATGCTCGCCCCCTTCGCCCTTGCCGTCGTCGGCATCACAGTCCTGATCACATCCTTCGTCTCGGGCCTGTTCGGCATGGCCGGCGGCATGATGCTGCTCGGCGTGCTGCTGGTGTTCATGGACGTGGCGCCGGCCATGGTGCTGTTCGGCGTCACCCAGATGGCGTCCAACGGCTGGCGCGCCACGCTATGGTGGCGGCACGTGCAGTGGTCGATCGTGTGGCGCTTCCTGGTCGGCTCCACGACCGTGTTCCTGCTGATGCGCTCCATCGCCATCCTGCCTCGACATCACGCGCCCCGGCGTCCCCTACGTGGCGGGCGCCATCATCATCGTGCTGCAGCTGCTGGCGGGTGCCGCCGGCCACATCCTCGACGTGTTCTTCCAGAAGAGCCGGCTCGACCGTAAGACCATCGTCGGCACCAAGGCGGTCACGCAGGTGACGGGGCACGTCTACCGCATCCTCTACTTCGGCTCCTTCGAGGCGGCGATCGACATGAGCGTGCCGTGGTGGGCCTACGCGGCTGCCATCGGCCTGGCGATCGCGGGCACCTCACTGGCGGCAACTGTGCTCGTGCGCATGACCAATGACGGCTTCCGCATGTGGAGCCGGCGCGTCACCATCGGCGTCAGCGTCGTCTATCTGGTCCGCGGCCTGTGGCTGGTGGCGGTGCCGTGAGAACTCCCCCTCTCCCCATTGTGCGAGACGATGGGGAGAGGGAGAGCAACGCCCTCTCTGGCATTCTTCAGCGCCTGCCGCCCGAGTTGAGCGCCACGAAGTGGTAGCCGACGTCGACGTGGATATGGCTCATGCCGGCGTAGGTCATGGTGCCGCCGGACTTGTGGTTGGTGATCAGCCAGCGCACCACATCGCCCTTGCGGCGTCCTGCGTTGAAGTCGATCGCCTCGCCGGAGGCGTGCTTGGAGATGCGCCCAGATCCGGCGATGCGCGCACCCGGCCTGCAGGTCGAGATGATCTGCATGGGGCCGAATTGCGCCTCAATGCGCTCGAGCAGGTCGCGCGCCGCGGGCCTCAGGCATCCCCGGCCGTCATTCTTGGCATGGCGCTGGGGCGCGGGTTGGGCTGCCTGAGGCGCCGGCGCGAGCAGCTGCAGCTCGGGCTTGGCGATCTGGCGCTTTGCGCTGCGCCTGGGTGCCCGATCTCTGCCGGGTGGTGCGCTGGCGTTGGCGCCGCTCGCGACGAACGCTCCGCTCGTCATCATCGTCGTCACGATCGTACGAGCGATCGTACTGGCGCTGGCGGTAGGACCGGCCTCCATCGTCGTCGTCATTCATCCGAGTTCGGGCATTGGCCGGCGCGGTGAGCGCACACAGTGCAATGCCGATAGCCGCGGTTAGAAGCCGCTTGTTCATGTTGACTCCTGCGTTCTACTGAAGGTTGCGTGTGGTGCCCGAAGGCCTTCGCTCGATGGAGGCCTTGCGAGCTTCGCGAGCAGCCACGCGGCCTCATCCGCTATCGCGGACCTCGCCATTGTGACTGTGGCCATCCCTCACGTGAGAGCAACGCCCTGTGGAGTGGTGCGGCCGCCCATTTTCCCCGTCGTCCGCACCGGAGCGCTGCTCTTGGGAGGCGCGTTGTCCGCACAGCCTGTGGCGACAATGAGGCCCGGTTTTCACGTTGAATTACACAGTGTTTCGGTTCCATCTGCGGAACGCGCGCGAAGACGGCACGCCCTTGTGATCACAGCGTGGCGGCCAGCTCGGCGAAATCCGAGACGATCAGGTCGGGCTGGTGCGGCGTCTCGCCGAACGGGCGCTTGCGCCGGTCGATGAAGGCTGTGCGCATGCCGTAGGCCTTGGCGCCGATGCAGTCGAAGGCGTGGTTGGCGACGAACAGGATCGACGAGCGCTCGAGCCCGATCCGTGCCTCGGCCGTGGCGTAGGTCTTCCAGTGCGGCTTGAAGTAGCCCGCCTCCTGCACGGAGATGACGTGGTCGAAGGGGAAGCCAATGTGAGGGCCGGCAGCCTGCAGCATGTCAGGATCCCCGTTGGAGAGGATGGCCAGCTTGTAGTCGGCGCGCCTGAGCTTCTCGAGCGCGGCGATCACATCGGGGAAAGGCTTGAGCTTCTCGATCTCGGCGACGAGCCAGCGCACCTCTTCCTGGCTGTAGCTGATGCCGCAGCGGTCCATGACGTGGGATACGGCGCGGTGCCCGATCTGCCGGTAGGGCGTGTGGCCGCGGTCGAGCAGCGCGTCGATCATCGAGTTCTCGAAGTGCGTACGCCGCCACCACGTGACGAAGCTGTTGGGCGAGCCGTCCCAGCCCTTCTTCTGCAGGAGCGGCGTGACGGCCTCGGTCAGCCCCTTCTGCATGTCGACGATGGTGCCGTACTGGTCGAAGGCCAACGCCTTGATCTCGCGCCTCA
>VBAB01000170.1 GCA_005888525.1 Alphaproteobacteria bacterium | reverse complement strand
TCGACTTCGGCTACCGCTATCTCGACATGGGCAAGGCCGAGTCCGGCACGATCGACTCGGCGGGCTTCACCAACCCGCGCGTGCGCATCGACGACCTCGCCGCCCACGAGTTCAAGGTCGGCATCCGCTACAGCTTCGGCGGCGGCGAGCCCTGTTGCGCCATGATGAAGTGAGGCTGATGGGTCAGCTCCGACCCCCGGACTACCCCAAGCCTACCTGAAAGCCCGGCCTCGCGCCGGGCTTTCCTGTTGGCACGCGTAGGTGTCACACGCTCCGGGTCTGACACCTACGTCGCTTGAAATTGCGCCCCATCCTGATACAAGCCGCACCGGAGAGCCCAGTTGTCCCCGCGCGCGGTGCCTGCATTGATCTCTGGAAATGGCCGCCACAGCAGCAAGGGCTTGGAAACGCAATACAATTCGAGCCCGCGGGCGTGGCGGAACTGGCAGACGCGCAGGATTTAGGTTCCTGTGACGCAAGTCGTGGGGGTTCGAGTCCCTCCGCCCGCACCACGCGCGTTCGCGGCAGGGCTAGGATAGGTTGGTGCCGCCTGAGCGAGGCTGGGTCGGTCGCGCTTGGATGCGGTGGGTGAGGCAGAAATCATGCAGATCAGCGAAGCGTCGGTCACCGGTCTCAAGCGCGAACTGAAGGTCGTCATCGGCCAGGGTGAGCTCACGCAGCGTTTCACCACGCGGCTCGACGAGTTCAAGGACCAGGTGCAGCTCAAGGGCTTCCGCAAGGGCAAGGTGCCCGTGGCACACCTGAAGAAGCTCTACGGCCGCTCGGTGATGGCAGAGGTGCTGCAGCAGGCCGTCGAGGAGACGAGCCGCAAGGCCATCGAGGAGCGCAAGGAGCGCGCAGCGCACCAGCCCAACATCAACCTCAGCGAGGACAAGGAAGAGCTCGAGCGCGTGCTTTCGGGTCAAAGCGACCTTGCCTTCACGATGTCCTACGAGGCCCTGCCCGAGATCACGGTCACGGATCTCACCCAGCTCAAGCTCGAGCGCCCGGTGGCCGAGGTCACCGAGGAGGCAATCGACAAGGGCGTGGCGAGCCTGGCCGAGCGATCGACCCGCTACGAGGTGGAAGCGGACCGGACGGCGGGCGACGGCGACCGGCTCACCATCGATTTCTCCGGCCGCGTGGGCGAGGAGGAGTTCGAGGGCGGCAAGGGCGAGGACGTCCAGCTGGTGGTGGGTGAATCGCGTTTCATTCCGGGATTCGTCGAGGGCCTCGCGGGCGCCAAGGCCGGCGAGGAGCGCGCAGTCAACGTGAAGTTCCCCGACGACTATCCCGAGCAGAAGCTGGCCGGCAAGGACGCGGTCTTCGCCGTCAAGGTGAAGGAGGTGGCCAAGGCCATCAAGCCCGAGATCAACGACGAGTTCGCCAAGACGCTCGGGGCCGAGACGCTCGCCAAGCTGCGCGAGCTGGTCTCCGGCAAGCTCGCCAGCGAGTATCTGTCGGTCACGCGCCAGAAGCTCAAGCGGCAGATCCTGGACGCGCTCGACAAGTCGCACGACTTCACGTTGCCCGAGACGCTGGTGGCGAGCGAGTTCGAGAGCATCTGGAGGCAGGTGACGCAGGGGCTCGAGCAAGCCGGCAAGACCTTTGCGGACGAGGGCAAGAGCGAGGACGACATGAGGGCCGAGTACCGCACAATCGCGGAGCGGCGAGTGCGCCTCGGCCTCGTCATCGGCGAGATCGGCGACAAGGCCAAAGTTCAAGTGGGCCAGGACGAGCTCCGCCGGGCGCTGATCGAGCAGGCGCGCCGCTATCCGGGGCAAGAGAAGATGGTCTACGAGTTCTACGAGAAGAACCCGTCTGCCCTGGTCGAACTGCGCGCGCCGATCTTCGAGGACAAGGTGGTCGACCACATTCTCGAGCAGGCCAAGCCGGCCGACAAGAAGGTGAGCGTCGAGGAGCTGATGAAGCCCGACGAGGACGCCGAAGCGCACCTGCACCACGGTCACGACCACGACCATGATCACCATGATCACGGGCACGATCATGCGCACGGACACGATCACACCCATGATCACAGCCACGACCATGATCATGGACACGACCATGGACACGACCACGGCCACGATAACGAGCACCATCACGACCAGGATCACGGGCCGCCGAAGAAATGATCGTGCTTGAAGTCGGTGCGTCGCCACCCCACTCTCACCTACAGCGGCAGGAAGCGAACAGATAGGCGCAAACATGTCCGACCCGGTCTCCACCATCACCAACACCTTCTGGCCCATGGTCGTCGAGCAGACCAACCGGGGCGAGCGCGGCTACGACTTGCCGTCGCGGCTGCTGAAGGAGCGCATCATCTTCGTGACCGGGGGGATCGACGACAACGTCGCCGCGTCGATCTGCATGCAGCTGCTCTACTGCGAGTCCGAGAACCCGAAGAAAGAGATCTCCATGTATGTCAACTCGCCCGGGGGCATCGTGACCTCGGGCATGGCGATCTACGACACCATGCAGTTCATCCGCTCGCCGATCGCCACCTTGTGCATCGGTCAGGCTGCGTCCATGGGCTCGCTGCTGCTTGCCGCCGGCACCGCGGGCATGCGCTACGCGCTGCCCAACGCCCGCATCATGGTGCACCAGCCCTCGGGCGGCTTCTCCGGGCAGGCGAGCGACATCGAGCGCCACGCCGAAGACATCATCAAAATGAAACGGCGGCTCAACGAAGTCTACGTCAAGCACACCAAGAAACCCTATGAAGTAATCGATAAGACACTCGATCGGGATTACTTCATGACGGCCGAGCAGGCCAAAGACTTTGGCATAATTGACAAAGTCATCAAAAGCCGCGACGAGGCGGAGGCCATGCTGACGCCTGCCAAGCCCGTGCAAGGCTGAAGACCGGCAGCGTTGGCACGGCAATTGAATGTGCCCGGCAGTCCCGCAGCCGGTCCAGGCGGTGCGGGGGGTCTGTGGTGGCGACGTGGCAACTATGTTGCTTGGGAAGTCTGCTTGTGGCGGCTGCAGAAAGAGATGTTAATCCAATCTTGATCTCGGCGCCTTTAGCATGCTCAGATTGGGTCTAGGATTCCAAGCGAGCCCCGAAGCCCTGTCAGCGAGTTCCAGCGCAATAGGGCTGAGAGATCGGTCCTTCACGGAGAATGTTCGACTGCCAATAGGGCCCGACCAGCGGGCTTGAGAGAACCGGATGGCCCAGGAAAAGAACACGCTGTACTGCTCCTTTTGCGGCAAGAGCCAGCATGAGGTCCGCAAGCTGATCGCGGGCCCGACCGTATTCATCTGCGATGAATGCGTCGAGTTGTGCATGGACATCATCCGCGAGGAGAACAAGAATACACTGGTCAAGTCGCGGGACGGCGTACCGAGCCCCGCCGAGATCTGCTCGGTTCTCGACTCCTATGTGATCGGTCAGGACCACGCCAAGCGCGTGCTGTCGGTGGCCGTGCACAATCACTACAAGCGGCTCAACCACGCCGCCAAGAACAACGACGTCGAGCTCGCCAAGTCCAACATCCTGCTGGTGGGTCCGACCGGTTGCGGCAAGACGCTGCTTGCCCAGACGTTGGCGCGCATCCTCGACGTGCCCTTCACGATGGCGGACGCCACCACGCTCACGGAAGCGGGCTACGTCGGCGAGGACGTCGAGAACATCATCCTGAAGTTGCTGCAGAACGCCGACTACAACGTGGAGCGGGCGCAGCGCGGCATCGTCTACATCGACGAGATCGACAAGATCAGCCGCAAGTCCGACAACCCCTCGATCACCCGCGACGTATCGGGCGAGGGCGTGCAGCAGGCACTGCTCAAGATCATGGAAGGCACCATCGCCTCCGTGCCGCCGCAGGGTGGCCGCAAGCACCCGCAGCAGGAGTTCCTGCAGGTCGACACCTCCAACATCCTCTTCATCTGCGGTGGCGCGTTCGCGGGGCTCGAAAAGATCATCTCGCGGCGCGATCGCGGCTCCTCGATCGGCTTCGCCGCCAAAGTCACCGGCCCCGACGAGCGCCGCACCGGCGACATCCTCAAAGGCGTCGAGCCCGAGGATCTCCTGAAGTTCGGCCTGATTCCGGAGTTCATCGGCCGCCTGCCGGTGATTGCCACGCTCGAGGATCTCGACGAACCGGCTCTGATGCAGATCCTCACCATCCCGAAGAACGCCCTGGTAAAGCAGTACCAGCGCCTGTTCGAGATGGAGGATGTGCGCCTCACCATCACGCAGGAGGCGCTCAAGTCGATCGCCCGCAAGGCCATCGACCGCAAGACCGGGGCGAGGGGCCTGCGCTCCATCATGGAGGCGATCCTGCTCGACACCATGTTCGAGTTGCCGGGCCTCAAGGGCGTGGAAGAGGTCGTCATCGGCCCGGAGATCGTGGAGGGCGGCGCACGGCCCCTGCGGATCTACTCCGACCGTGTCGGCGAAAAGGGCTCCAGCGCCTAACCGACGCTAATCAGTCCGGACTGGAGCGGTGCGGCTTTTCTGTTAGTGCTGCTCCGCGGGGTGGAGGAGGGATCACTTGATCCAGGGCCCGCGGCTACCCATCTTTGCTCGACCTCACGCACCATGGCGGCGGACGCAGGCGGCACGCGATTAGGAATGATGGCGGCCCGTCCAAGTCTTGCCTGCCCGACTTCCACGAACGCGGAGATCGACAGTAGATGTGGCATGGATGCGACGCTTGTACGCGCTGACATGTCACACCATCTTTGGACGATGACGAGCCTTAGCCAATCCAGCAATTAAGCGTGTTACCAGGCCGCAGACGGGATAGCAGGTTTGCGGCCACAAAGCGGTGCAATCGTGCGTCGGCCTTACTCTAGTGTAATACCCCAAGCGGGCGAAGCATGGTACCAAGGCTCTGAACACCGGCGAAAGAGAAAGACCATGAGCGAGATCAAACAAGCCAGGGACAAAGGCGGCAAGGAGATCTACCCGGTCCTGCCGTTGCGCGACATCGTTGTCTTTCCTTACATGATCGTGCCGCTGTTCGTCGGGCGCGAGAAGTCGATCAATGCGCTCGAAGAGGTGATGCGCTCCGACAAGCAGATCCTGCTGGCGGCCCAGAAGAACGCCGGCGACGACGATCCGGCCGCGGATGCGATCTACCAGGTGGGTACGCTCGCCTCCGTCCTGCAGCTGCTCAAGCTGCCCGACGGCACCGTCAAGGTGCTGGTCGAAGGCACGGCGCGTGCCAAGGTCGTGCGCTACACGGAGAACCCCGACTATTTCGAAGCCGAGGTCGAGCGGGTCGTCGAGGGGCTCGGCGCCAGCGACGAGATCGAGGCGCTTGCCCGCTCCGCCGTGTCCCAGTTCGAGAGCTACGTGAAGCTCAACAAGAAGATCTCGCCGGAGGTGCTGGGCACCATCAGCCAGATCGAGGACTACTCCAAGCTCGCCGATACCATCGCTTCGCATCTCGCCATCAAGATCGCCGACAAGCAGGACATCCTCGAGATCACCACGGTCTCGAGCCGGCTCGAGCGCGTCTACACGTTGATGGAGAGCGAGATCTCCGTGCTGCAGGTCGAGAAGAAGATCCGCTCGCGCGTGAAGCGGCAGATGGAGAAGACCCAGCGCGAGTACTACCTCAATGAGCAGATGAAGGCCATTCAGAAGGAGCTGGGCGACGGCGACGAGCGCGACGACATCGCCGAGTTCGAAGAGAAGATCGAGAACACCAAGCTGTCGAAGGAAGCGCGCGACAAGGCATTGGCCGAGCTCAAGAAGCTCAAGCAGATGAGCCCGATGTCGGCCGAGGCCACAGTGGTGCGCAATTACCTCGACTGGCTGCTGTCGATCCCGTGGGGCATCAAAGGCAAGGTCAAGAAAGACCTGGCCGAGGCCCAGGAGATCCTCGACAAGGAGCACTACGGCCTGGAGAAGGTCAAGGAGCGCATCATCGAGTATCTCGCGGTGCAGTCGCGCACCAACAAGCTCAAGGGTCCCATCCTGTGCCTCGTCGGACCACCCGGCGTGGGCAAGACCTCGCTGGGCATGTCGATGGCCAACGCCACGGGCCGCGAGTTCGTGCGCATGTCGCTCGGCGGCGTGCGCGACGAGGCGGAGATCCGCGGGCACCGGCGCACCTACATCGGCTCCATGCCCGGCAAGGTGATCCAGTCCATGAAGAAGGCGAAGCGGGTCAATCCGCTCTTCCTCCTGGACGAGATCGACAAGATGGGCTCCGACTTCCGCGGTGATCCGGCGGCGGCGCTGCTCGAAGTGCTCGACCCCGAGCAGAACCACACCTTCAACGACCACTATCTGGAGGTCGACTACGACCTCTCGAGCGTCATGTTCGTGACCACCGCGAACACGATGAACATCCCCCCGGCACTGCTCGACCGCATGGAGATCATACGGTTGGCTGGCTACACCGAGGACGAGAAGCTCGAGATCGCCAAGCGCCACCTCATCCCCAACCAGCGGCAGGCCCATGGGCTGGAGCCGACGGAGTGGGAGATCGATGACGACGCGCTGAAGACGCTCATACGGCGCTACACCCGCGAGGCGGGCGTGCGCAGCCTCGAACGCGAGATCGCCAAGCTCGCGCGCAAGGCGGTGAAAGAGATCCTCATGGGCACCACCAAGACCGCCAAGGTCACCCCTGAGAATGTCGAGCACTATCTGGGCGTGCCGAAGTACCGCTACGGCGAGGCCGAGCTGGAGGACCAGGTCGGCGTCGTCACGGGGCTCGCCTGGACCGAGGTCGGGGGCGAGATCCTGACCGTGGAAGGCGTCATGATGCCGGGCAAGGGCAAGATGTCGGTGACCGGCAACCTGCGCGACGTCATGAAGGAATCCATCCAGGCCGCCAACGCCTACGTGCGCTCGCGCGCACATGCCCTGGGCATTCCGACCTCTCACTTCGAGAAGAAGGACATCCACGTGCACGTGCCGGAGGGCGCCACGCCGAAAGACGGGCCTTCGGCGGGTGTCGCCATGGTGACGGCGATCATCTCGATCATGACGGGAATTCCCGTCAAGAAGGACGTGGCGATGACCGGCGAGATCACGCTGCGCGGGCGTGTGCTGCCGATCGGCGGTCTCAAGGAAAAGATGCTGGCGGCCTTGCGGGCCGGGATCAAGACCATCGTCATCCCCGAGGAGAACGTGAAGGACTTGGCCGAGATCGGCGACGAGGTGAAATCGCACCTTCAGATCGTGCCGGCCTCGCGCATGGACGACGTGCTCAAGGTGGCACTGCAGCGGCTACCAAATGCGATTCTCGACGAGGAGGCGCCGGCTGCCGCCGCGCATCACGGCGCATTGAAGCGCGTTCCGTGTTTGGCGGGTCGAATTGGCGAGCCGAGCGCTGCAAGGAGCGCTCGGCTCGGTTCTTTTGGTAGAGGCTGTTACGTGTCTGCGGCGGCAACGCGTAAGTCCCCGATTTGAACGGAAGAATTGACCAGGCCAGCGCATCGCCTTGGGTCGTTGCAGGATCGTCCGTGCAGCTCGCGAGCCTATCCGCAGACGGTGGAAGATGCGTGTGCTCGCGCATTGTTGATGCGCGTTCAGTAACATCCTGATGCCCTCTGGATTTGCCGGAATATCAGGCGATTCCGCGCAATTTCCCCTTGACGGCAGTGGTCTTTGGGCGTTGTTTCGCGCTCGCCGTTGCTCCTGCAGCGGCCGATTGTCGGCCCCGGGAACGACCAAGACGATCTTGCCGTGGCCCATTCTTCCCAACCACGAGGACTGTAGAGATGAGCAAAAAGGATTTGATCGACGCCGTGGCGGAGGCGACCGAGCTATCCAAGGACAAGGCCGGAGTTGCGGTCGAGGCGGTGATCAAGCACATCGAGAAGACCATGAAGGACGGCCAGGAGGTGCGCATCCCCGGTTTCGGCACCTTCAAGGTCGCCAATCGCAAGGCGCGCAAGGCGCGCAACCCGCAGACGGGCGTCGAGATGATGCTCAAGGCGTCGCGGGTGCCCAAGTTCCAGGCCTCGAAGAATTTGAAGGACCTGCTGAACTGAGGCAGTCCATTAGTGGCTTTTCCCGGGCGCGGCGCGAAATGAGCGGGCGCCCTCTTGTTTTGGGCAGTAGGCAATGGGCAGTAGGCAGTGGCGAAGCGATGTCGCACGACTGCCTATTTGCCCGCTGCCTACTGCCTTTTTCTCACGGGCGGTTAGCTCAGCGGTAGAGCGCTTCGTTTACACCGAAGATGTCGGGGGTTCGATCCCCTCACCGCCCACCATCGTCTCCCGGCAGGGCAAGGTGCACCTGAAGCCGTCGGGCGTGGTCATGGCGGGCGTTCCCTATGGGCGACCCTACCAGGCGCCGTTCGCGGTGCGGTGAGGCGGCCGGCGCCGGGGTTCGCTTGACGGGCCAACCCCGCTCACGTAAACGAGGCGCCTCGTGACAGCGCGCCCACATCGGCCACGGCCGGGCGTGCACTTGGATTGCGGGCGTAGCTCAGTTGGTTAGAGCGCCGGCCTGTCACGCCGGAGGTCGCGGGTTCAAGTCCCGTCGCTCGCGCCATCATTTCAAAGCACTTGGGCTGTCGCTGCACGCATTGATGACACTTTCTCCACGTCCGGCGAGGCTATTTTCCGCATCGACGGCGCGGATCGGTCTCTATCAAGAGCCTTTTCCGTCGAACTGCTTGAAGATCGCGGGCCCGAACTTGTTTTCGCTCGCGGCGTCGGCCTCGGAGGCGCGATCGTGCGTTCTCGGCGCGGGGTGGTCGGGTGGCGCCGCAGGCGTAGGGGTAGGCGCGCCCCGGCCCTCCGGACCCCCCAGTGTCATGCGCCCGTCGGAGACTGGTGGTATCGGCGGGGTAGGGGCGTTGGCCGCTAGGGCCGCAGCAGGCTCGGGAGAGGTGACGAAGCCGGTCGCTACGGTGGGCAAGGCTGTGCCGGGCTCCCCTCGCGCTGTCTGCTGCATTGACGCTGTGCTCCGGTGGGGCGCCATTGCGGCCACGGGCGCCACGTGGGCCGGCATTTCCGCCGCGGGCAGCGCGACGGGCGTCTTTACCGCTTCCTCCTCGACGGGGGCCCACGCGCGCCAGGCCCCCGAATGCAACAGAAAGGTCGTGCCGAAATCGAGTGCCGCCCTGGACGTCGGCGCGTCCAGCTGCAGCCAAGTCTCGGTCTGCCGCGTGTCGCGGCCCCAAATGACGTGGAACAACGCCAACCCCGCCAACCCCGCCGTTACAATGGCAATACCGCTCGGTCTGTACATGCGCCCTCTCTGCTACACGACTTGCTACAAGTGGCGCCGACGCGCATGTCTCCCACTCTTCGTTCGCGTGTCCCCCGCAGGCACGGCCGCCAGCATCGAACCGACGGCCATGCTGGGGGCATAGGCGCCATTTGTGTCGATACCGGGAACTTGAGCTGGGCCGTAGTTGTGACGGCTTTCGGGCCCACCGAGACGCGCAGGACCTGGGATGAATATCGTGCAAGTGCGACGCTGCCGCACGGTTGCGTCCGGCAATCGCTTGCGTTAACAGCTTTCAGGAGCGAACTGCGGCGCCCGCTGCGGTGCGGGAGCTTTCCCATGAACCAACTGCTCATGGACTACCTGCCGCTCGCCGTGTTCATCGGCGTGGCGCTCGTGATCGGGCTGGCGCTGATGGTGGCGCCGTTCCTGGTGGCCGTGCGCAACCCCGACCCGGAGAAGGTTTCCGCCTACGAATGCGGCTTCAACGCCTTCGACGACGCGCGCATGAAGTTCGACATACGCTTTTACCTGGTGTCGATCCTCTTCATCATCTTCGACCTCGAGGTTGCCTTTCTGTTCCCGTGGGCGGTGGCGTTCAAGGACGTCGGCGCCTTCGGCTTCTGGTCGATGATGGTGTTCCTGGGCATCCTGACGATCGGCTTCATCTATGAGTGGCGCAAGGGCGCGCTGGAGTGGGATTGACAGATGGGCAGTCGGCAATGGGCAATCGGCAGTAGGCAGAGACGATGACAGCGCAAGCTGCCAAGCCCGGACTGGTCAAACCCGGTGAAGCGTATTTCACCGAGGTCTCGAACAAGCTCGCCGACAAGGGCTTCCTCGTCACCACCACGGACGACCTCATCAACTGGGCCCGCACGGGCTCTTTGATGTGGATGACCTTCGGGCTCGCCTGCTGCGCGGTGGAGATGATGCAGGCTTCCATGCCGCGCTGGGACTTGGAGCGCTTCGGCTTCGCCCCGCGGGCCTCTCCGCGCCAGTCCGACGTCATGATCGTCGCCGGCACGCTGTGCAACAAGATGGCCCCGGCGCTGCGCAAGGTCTACGACCAGATGCCCGAGCCGCGCTACGTCATCTCCATGGGCAGCTGCGCCAACGGCGGCGGCTACTACCACTACTCCTACTCCGTGGTGCGCGGCTGCGATCGCATCGTGCCGGTAGACATCTACGTGCCGGGCTGCCCGCCGACGGCAGAGGCGCTCGTCTACGGCGTGCTGCTGCTGCAGCGCAAAATCCGCCGCACCGGCACCATCGAGCGCTGAGGCTCCCGCATGCGCATGGCCAACATCCCCTTCGGCACCACGAATTGGGGTGCAGTCGAGCCGACCACCCACAAGGGCGAGACCGGAGTGGCGACTTGGCGCACGAGGCAGTTCGGCGACATCCGCGTGAGGATGGTGGAGTATTCGCCCGGCTACATGTCCGACCATTGGTGCGAGAAGGGGCATATCCTCTTCTGCGTCGAGGGCGAGTTGCATACGGATCTGGAGGACGGCCGATCCTTCACGCTGAAGCCCGGCATGAGCTACCAGGTGGCCGATGGCGGCGAGCCGCATCGGTCGCGCACCGCCACGGGCGCGCAGCTGTTCATTGTGGATTGAGCGGGATGCATGACGGGCTTCCAGACCTGCGGCGCAATACTAGGCGAGGATGAAAACGCATGATCGTGCGCACGTGGGTGGCCTACGCGAGACCCGGAAATGCGCGTGCCTACCGTGAGCACGTGAAAGGCGCGGTGTTGCCGCAGCTTCGCAAGCTCGAGGGCTTTCTGGGCTTGAGCGTATGTGAGGCCGAGCGCGGGGATCGCGTCGAGATCCTGGTGATAAGTCGATGGGCATCCATCGACGCCATCAAATCGTTTGCGGGACCGAAGCCCGAGCGCGCCGTCGTGGATCCCGGCGCAAGGACGATTCTGAGCGAGTTCGACGATTTTGCCACCCACTATGAGGTGCTGCTGGAAGCGGCGGACAGGCAATGACGATGGCGCTTGTCGATCTGGCCAAGCACGTGGAGGCTATCTTGGAGGGCAGCATCGCCCGCCAGCAGATCGCGCTGGGCGAGCTGACGCTGGTTGTGGCGCCCGAGCGGATCGTGCAGGTGCTGACGATTCT
>VBAB01000169.1 GCA_005888525.1 Alphaproteobacteria bacterium | reverse complement strand
CATCGAGATCGCCGACATGATCGCCATCACCAAGGCCGACGGTGACAACGTGGCGCGCGCGCTGAAGGCCGTCTCCATCTACCAGGGCGCGCTGTCGATCCTGACGCCTGTGCTGGCCGACTGGATGCCGCCGGTGCTGACGATTTCCGCGCAAACCAATCGCGGGCTCGATGAGCTGTGGGCTAAAATCATGGAGCACAAGGAGCGCATGACCGCTTCGGGCGAATTTGCGGCGCGGCGGGGCTCCCAGGCGGTGGCATGGATGCGCGATCTGTTGCAGGAGCGGCTGTTCGCGGCATTGCAGGCGGACGCGGCCGTCGCGCGGCGAATGGCGGAGCTCGAAGGCGAAGTGCGAGCGGGTGTGCGCATGCCGGCGCTTGCCGTCGGCGAACTGGTGGAGATGATGAGCCAGCGGCGCCCGCCACTGGAAGGAGGCATCGAGTGACGGTCATGACGCGACCGCAACGCGCGACGCGCGCCTCGGGGCAAGCCCGAACTACGGTCCTGGTAACGGGCTTCGGGCCGTTCCCAGGTGTACCCGTCAACGCCACCATGCTACTGCTGCCGGCGCTGTCGCTTCCCGCGACCAAGCTCTTTCCCGACGTGCATTTCGTTTTCGAGGTGCTGCCGACGGAATGGTCGGCGGGGCCACGCCGCCTCGAGCGCCTGCTAGCCGAGACCACCCCCGACCTCGCCTTGCACTTCGGCGTTTCCTCGCGCGCCCGTGGCTTCGAGATCGAGCAGCGCGCGCGCAACGCCTGCGCGGCAACGCAGGATGCGTCCGGCGCTCTGCCCACCGGCGCTGCCATCCGCGAGGGCGGGGCCGAGCACCTGCCCGCGAGCCTGCCGGTGCGCCACATCGTGGCGCGGCTGCACCAACGCGGCATCCCGGCATTCGTCTCGCGCGATGCCGGCACCTATCTGTGCAACGCCGCGCTCTACCACTCGCTTGTTTGCGCCAAGGACAAGGACGCTGCCGGCCGCCGCGTCGGCTTCGTGCACATCCCTGCGACCCTGGCCCGGCCAGGCGGCCCCAATCGCGGCCGCACCGGTGCATGCCCGCTCACGTGGGACGAGACGCTCGATGGCGCTCTGGAGATTCTGGCCGCGTGCCTCGGACGTGCACGTCCAGGAGCCCGCCCGGCTTAGGCGACAATCCGGCGCGCTCACGCCTCCGAGGTGCGAGAACTTGCAGCTCTGCGGCGCGCTGTTGGCGGGGCAGCCGGGTCTTCGAGCCGACGCTTCAAGTAGGCGATGTTGTTCGTTGTGACACCTACCAGCTCCCAGCCGTCCTTGCCGGCGTCGATGAGCACATCGATGTCGTCGACCCTGCGAGGCACGTCATTGAGGTCGATCTTGCGGTATTCCCATCGCGTCATGGATCCAGCTTTCCAGAATAGGCATTGCTTGGCGCACGCGCGACGGCGCGGCGCGTGAGGAGTGAGGCTGGGTGAGAAGCCGACGGCCACGGAGAAAACGGCCCAGGCGCGGCTCAGCGGGTTGAGGCGCGGGGGGCCATGCGAGAGACGGAGCACAAATAATCCTCAGACCTTGGGATCGCGACATCAATTTTGTTGGAACCGAGCCAAAGAGTTGTGATCACGCCGCTGGCGTTAGGATTGCGCCTTCATCGCATTCTGCGTGTATCACCCACAGGAGTGTGCTGATAGGGTGATGGCGCTGCGATGTGATGCATGAATTCGGCCGTGGCTGGCGTTCATATGCTCGTTTTCGCCCTACGCCTGCTTGTCTGCGTTGCCGCGACCACTGGCACATCGAGCTGGCAGGCATCTGCGCTGGACGAGACCCGGCCGTCGTGCGCTGGCCTTGAGCCAGGCCCGGCGCGCACCGTCACGCGCATAATCGACGGCGAGACGGCAGCGCTCGATGACGGCACGGAGCTGCGGCTGATCGGGGCGCTGGCGCCGCGCGCCATCGATGCCGGCACCGAGCCCGGCACGTGGCCGGCAGAGATCGCTGCCAAGGAGGAGCTGCGGGCGCTACTGCTCGGCAAGTCCGTCGAGCTGGCCTTCGGCGGCGAGCGGAATGACCGCTACGGCCGCCTCCTGGCTCAGGCCCATGTCCGCGAGGGGGACAACAGGCGCTGGGTGCAAGGCCATCTCCTCGAGCAGGGGCTTGCGCGTGCCTATATTCTAGCCGGCAACCGCGCGTGCGCGGACGCGCTCCTTGCCGCCGAACGTGGCGCGCGCGAGGCGCGGCGCGGACTGTGGGCCGATGCCGCCTACCAGGTGAGGCCGACGGGCAAGCCGGCGGATCTCTCACGCTACCGTAGCACGTTCCAAGTCGTCGAAGGCCGCGTCGTAGGCGTCGCCCAGGTGCGCGGCATGGTTTATCTCAACTTCGATGCCGACTGGCGGCGCGCATTTTCCGTCTCGCTCCGCCGCGGCGATCGCGCCCTCCTCGGTCCCAATGCTGGCGACCCGAATGCACTGGAGAACAAGCTCGTCCGCGTTCGCGGCTGGATCGAGCAGCGCCACAATCCCACCAATGCCCCCAGCATCGAGCTGTCGACGGCGGGCCTGATCGAAGTCCTGGATGAGCCGAGCTCTGGCGCCGCTGCCACGCGCCCAACGCCCGGTGGCCCAGGAGCCGACCGCCAAGTGCCTGATCAACCCCGGCGAGAGACCGAAACAAAGCCGCCCGGCCTCGTCGAGACCGGGCGGTAATTGATTGCCGTCGAGGTACGCAAATGCGTCAGGCGGCCTTGACTTCGGCCTCCTCGGCGGCGATTCGACGTCCCTTGGCGCTCTTGGAGAGTACCTCGGTGATGCGCTGGACGGCACCCCGCTCGTCGAGCTTCTCGACCGCGGCGATCTCGCGTGCCATCCGATCCAGCGCCGCCTCGTACAGCTGGCGCTCGGAGTAGGACTGCTCGGGCTGGCTCTCCGAGCGGTAGAGATCGCGCACCACCTCGGCGATGGCGACGAGGTCACCCGAGTTGATTTTCGCCTCGTACTCCTGCGCGCGGCGGCTCCACATGGTGCGCTTGATCCGCGCCCTTCCCTTGAGGGTCTCCATGGCGCGCCTGACTATGCCTTCCTCGGCGAGCTTGCGCATGCCGACGCTGGCCGACTTGCCGGTCGGCACCCTCAGCGTCATCTTGTCCTTCTCGAACGTGATGACGAAGAGCTCCAGCGACATGCCGGCGATCTCCTGCTCCTCGATGCCGACGATGCGCCCGACGCCGTGCGCCGGATAGACGATCCACTCGTTGGTCTTGAAGCCGTGCCGCTGGTTGACTGGTTTCTTGGCGGCGGCGACAGCGGCGGCTGCCTGCTTGCTCGGGGCCGGCTGCTGGCGCGACAGCATCGCCTTCTGGGCAGCAGCCTTGGGAGCGGCGAGCGCAGCGGCCGCTTGGCCGAACTGCCTCGCCGCGGTGGTCGGAACCCTCTGCGATCCGGCGGGCGCGTGGGACAGGACGGCCTTCGGCGGCACCGGCTTCATCCTTGCAGCCGGCTGGCCGGCGACGGGCTTGGCGGCGACAACTGGCTTGGCTTGCGTCTTTGCAGAGATCGGCTTGACCACCGCTGGCTTGACCACCGCCGCCTTTGCCTGGGGCGACGGCTTCTTCGCCGCCACCTTGTTGACCTGATCGGTCTTGGCTGCCGGCTTGCTCCCACTTTTGGCATGGACATTTGCGGGCTGCGCCCTGCGCGGCACAGTCTTGGCCGAGGACGGAGAGGAGCGAGCAGCAGCCTTTGGCGCCGCATGCTTCTTCGCGTCAGCCTTCTTTGCCGCGCTCTTGTTGCTGGTCGCTTTCCGTACCATGTCGCTCGTCTCACTCTGACCTAAGGTTGTATTTCTCTATTCCACACGCTATGCTTTCATCTTCGGCAACGAGGCGCACAAAAGCGCGGGCTGCCGGCTCGCCGGTCGTCCTCCTCCCATCTCGGCCGCTTTCCTGGCGGTGATGCATCAGCACCACCAGGCCCTCACGCCGTCGTTGTATGGCTTGGCTGCCCAAACTGCGCGTAGATCCTTTGGTCTCGATGCGGTGGAGCACCGTTGCGCAGGGATACCGCGTTCACACGCGGATCTCGGTTCCGACTTTGTTCATGCCGACACCAACCAAACGCACTATAACACAAACTTCACGCACTTTGAAGCGCCAGGACCTCTCTGTCGCGCGCGTGGGCGTGGGGGATGCTTAAATGCGCGTTATTGGCGTTGAATACATTGTACACAACTTGCGCGTGTGTGCTGGGACCCTAGTGGAGCCCGGGGTCAATATTCCGGGCCTTTTGCCTCATTTCTCAAGGCCCTAGCCTTGCGCCGATTTGCGGTCAGGCGCGCGCCAGGGTGCTCTTCCTGCGCCGGACCACCAGGACGAGCACCAGCCCCACTGCGGACACCGCTGCGTACATCATGAAAGCGTTCAGGTAGCCGATCATCGCCGCCTGGCGCGTGATCTCCTTGGCGACTTTGGCAAGGCCCGCAACGGTGCCGAAATCCCACGCGCCTGTGACCCACGGCAGGGAAAGTGTCGTGTTGTAGGGCGAGACCATCTCCGTCATGCGGCTGTAGTTCGCCCCCGTCGCCCGCACGATCTCGGCAATGGACAGCGAGATGAAGAAGCTCGAACCGATATTGCGAAGCAGGTGGAAGACGGAAGCAGCCTCGGCGCGGTCGCTCGGCGCCAAGGTGTCGAAGGCAACCACCGACAGTGGCACCCAGATGAGGCCGACTGAGAACCCCTGGATCAGGCTGTTCCAGACCAGGATGTCCATGGTGACGTTGAGGTCGAACGTCAGCATCCAAAGCCCCGAGGCGACCTGCATGAGAAAGCCGGCGCTCATGCCGATGCGTGGGTCTAGCCTGCTGGTCAATCCCGCCATCAGGAAACCAATGGTCATCCCCAGGCCGCGGCAGCCTATCACTTGGCCCACCAGCGCGTCGGGAAAGCCGGCATGCTGCTGCAAGAGCGGCGGCAGCAGCACCATGGGCGTGAAGTTGAGCATGCCGTAGATCGTCACCAGCACCAGGCCGATGGCATAGTTGCGGTCCGCCAGCAGCCGCAAGTTGAGGAACGGCGCTTTGGTCATGAGACAGTGCACGATGAACACGTAGAAGGCGAGTGCCGCCACCAGGCATTCGACGATGATCTCGGTCGAATCGAACCAGTCGAGCCGTACGCCGCGAGCCAATACGAGTTGCACCGCGGCCATGGCGGCCGCGAGCGACAGGAAACCGGTCCAGTCCAGCTGGATTCGCGAGCCCTCGGTGTCGGCGGGCAGTGCGAAGCGCAGGCCCACGAATGCCACCAGCCCGACCGGCACCAGCATGTGAAACGCCCAACGCCAAGTGTAGGCCTCCGCGAGGTAGCCGCCGAGCACCGGGCCGATCACGGGAGCCACGCCGACCGCCATGCCGAACATCGACAGCACCATGGGGTGCTGCCGGCGTGGAAACGAGTTGAGCAGGATGGTTTGCGACAACGGCACAACCGGCGCGCCGGCGGCACCCTGGACGATGCGCCACACCACCAGGGCATCCAGGGTCTGGGAAAGCCCGCACAGGAACGTGGCGATCGAAAAGCTCAGGATTCCCAAGGTCATTACCCGCTTGCTGCCGAA
Source organism: Alphaproteobacteria bacterium (assembly GCA_005888525.1). Taxonomy (GTDB): domain Bacteria; phylum Pseudomonadota; class Alphaproteobacteria; order Rhizobiales; family Hyphomicrobiaceae; genus AWTP1-13. Next base: position 2,186 of record VBAB01000169.1, on the reverse strand, counting down.
GCGGGCGACCAGCCACCCGGTCATCGGCGTCACCACGGCGGTCGCCAGGATGTTGAAGGTCATCGCCCAGGCGATCTCGTCCTGGGTGGCCGACATGGCGCCCTGCATTTGCGGCAGGATGGTCGAGGTGGTCAGCAGCGCCGTGGAATAGAGGGAAGCGCCCAGCACCACGGTCGCCAGAATCATATAGCGCTGAGCCGGAGACAGGCTTTCGGCGGATCGGTCGGCGTCCATCCTCGGGGCATGCCTCGAACAAAGGTAAGTTATGCGATCATAGCCTAGCTTACGACCTCGGGGCCACGCTATAGTTCGGCATGTCGAGTCCTGATGAACCTATCGGCTTCCTGATTTCCGATGTCGCTCGGCTGATGCGCACGGTGTTCGATCGGCGCGTGCGCAAGCTCGGCCTCACGCGTGCGCAGTGGCTGGTGCTGACCCGGTTGCACCGGCGTCCGGGCGCTTCCCAGTCGGAACTCGCCGACATGATGGAGGTCGAGAAGGCGACGGCAGGGCGGCTAATCGATCGCCTCGAGGCCAAGGGCTGGGTCGAGCGCCGCGCCCAGGCCGGGGACCGGCGCATCAATCGTGTCTATCTCACCACCGAAGCCGAGCGCGTGCACAAGCGCATCTGGCGTATCGCCGAGGCAACCGTCGACGACGCGCTCTCAGATCTTTCGCAGCGGGAGGCCGGTCAGCTTTTCAAGCTTCTGGGCCGCATCAAGTCGAGGCTGGTCGAGATTGCCGACAATCCCGCCCCGCAACTCAGAGCGAAGAACGGCGACCGCGACGCGATGCGCGCCAGGAGCAAGCCGGCCGTTCGCCAGGCCGTTGCGGAAGACGAGTTGGTCGCCCCATGACGATGGCATCGCTGCGCCTGCTCCGATCTCGCGCGCTTCCCGCCATGTTCGATTGGCGCAGGAACATGCGGCCGATCCTCCTCATCGCGGTGCCGGCGCTTGTAATCATTGCCGCCCTGACGTTCTGGCTACAGGGCGGGCGCTATGCCTCGACCGAGAACGCCTACGTGAAGGCCGACATCGCCCAGATCGCCAGCGAGGTGCAGGGCCGCATAGCCGCGCTCACGATCCGCGATCATGCAACGGTCGCGCAGGGCGAGGTGCTCGTGCGCCTCGATCCGGAGCCTTACCGGCTGGCGCTCGCCAAGGCCGAGGCGGAGCTCGACTCGGCGCGCTCGGCGATTGAGCAGCTGAAGGTGAGCCTGCGCGAGAGCAAAGCCGAGCACAAGGAAGCCCAGAGCCGGATGCTCTATCTCGAGGTCCAGGCCAAGCGTCAGCACGACTTGGCGGAGCGGGGCGTGAGCCCGGCGACCAAGATCGAGCTGGCCGACAGCGAGGCGCTGCAGGCACGCGATCGGGTCAGCATGCTGCGCGAGCGCATTGCCCGCGTGGAGGCCGCGCTTGGCGGCAACCCCGAGCGGCCGACTGACAGCTATGCCGCCGTTCGGGAGAAGATGGCGTTGCGGGATCGGGCCGCCCTTGATCTGGCCTACACCGAGATCAAGGCGCCGCGCGCCGGCGTGGTGGTGAACTTCAAGCTGCAGCCGGGCGAGCAGATCAAGGCGCAGACGCCGCTGTTCTCCATCGTCAGCGACCGCCGGCCGTGGGTGGAGGCCAATTTCAAGGAGACGGACCTCACCAACGTGGTGGTCGGCCAGAAGGGTACGGTGGTGCTCGACATCTACCCCGACATCACCTGGGACGCGGAGGTCGAGAGCATCAGCCCCGCAACGGGTGCCGAGTTCGCCATCCTCCCGCCGCAGAACGCCTCGGGCAACTGGGTGAAAGTGGTGCAGCGCCTCCCGGTGCGGCTGCGGCTGATCGAGCGCCAGGGCGAGCCCGCGCTGCGCGCCGGCATGACGGCGTGGGTCAGCATCGATACGCAGCGCTCGCGCAACCTGTCCAGCATCTTCGGCGGCGGTACGGCGGCCGCTGCCAGGCCGTGACGCCAAACGTTCTGAGCCTCGCTACGGGTTGCCCTCGGCTGCTGGCAGTCGCGCGCGCTCTGGCCCGCTGAGCAGGCGGCTGACGTAGCCGTCGAGTTCGCCTCGCCACCACAGATCCACCCTGCTGCCCCACACGGCTTCCACGCCGATTATTGGCCGAGCTACCGCAAGGAGGCAGCAGACGACGCCTGGAGCCGGCTGTCGCCTGGTTCAAAGCGAACAA
>VBAB01000168.1 GCA_005888525.1 Alphaproteobacteria bacterium | reverse complement strand
GTCGGCGCTGGCGCGCGTGATGAGGTTGCCGATGCCGTAGCGCGAGGCGTTGGACTCGGCGATCACCGAGCCGACGTAGGCGAGCGTGATGGCGACCTTGAGCGAGGCGAACAGGTAGGGCATCGAGCGCGGGATGCCGATCTTGACGAGGATGTCCCACTTCTTGGCGCCCAACGCCTTCATCACATCCTCCAGCTCCGGCTCGATGGTCGAGAGCCCGGTCGCCACGTTGACGACGATGGGGAAGAACGAGATCAGGAAGGCGGTCATGACAGGGGGAATCCACCCCACGCCGAACCACAGGATGAGGATCGGCACCACGGCGACCTTCGGGATGGCGTTGAAGCCCACCAGCAGCGGCGCGAGGCGCCGAGCGCGATGCCGAGCAGGATGCCGAACACCACGGCGATGGCGAAACCGGCAACCGTCATCCACAGCGTGTGGAAGGAGTGGAAGAGCAGCTGGCTCCAATACTCGATGCCGGCCTGCGCGATCACGCTGGGAGCGGGCAGGAAGAACACCGGGATCCTGAAAAGCCGGCAGGCCGCCTCCCAGAGGACGAAGAAGACGATCGTGAACAGGTACGGCGCGGCCGCGATCGCTCCACGTTGCGCCTTGCCGGTCATGACGCCTGCCTCGCGCCGGCAATCTGCGATCTCAGGTCATGAACCAGATCGGTGAACTCGCCCGTGTAGGTGATGTCGAGATCGCGCGGGCGCGCGAACTCGACCTGGCGCTCGGCGATGATGCGGCCGGGCCGGGAGCTCATGCAGAAGATGCGATCGGCCAGGAACGCGGCCTCGCGCAGATCGTGGGTGACGAGGATGATCGTGACCGGTCGCCCGGCATGCAGATCGCGCATCACGCACCACAGCTCCTCGCGCGTGAAGCTGTCCAGCGCCCCGAAGGGCTCGTCCAGCATCAGCAGCTGCGGCTCGTGAATCAGGGCGCGGCACAGCGAGGCGCGCTGCTGCATGCCGCCCGACAGCTCCCAGGGGAACTTGCTGCCCATGCCGGCAAGGCCGACCTGCGCCAGCAGCGCCTCGACCTTGGCAACGTAGGCTGCACGCTCCGACCGCAAGCGCTTGCGGTGGGGCTGCACGATCTCCAGCGGCAGCAGGATGTTCTCGAGCGTGCTGCGCCAGGGCAGCAGGTTGGGCGCCTGGAAGGCCATGCCGGCGATCTTGAGCGGGCCGACGACCTTCCGGCCGCCGACGCTGATGCTGCCTCCTTGCGGAAGCTGCAGCCCGGTGACGAGCTTCATGAGGGTCGACTTGCCGCAGCCGGACGGGCCCACCACGGCGGCGAACTCGCCTTCGGCGATCGACAAATCGAGCTTGTCGACGGCCGGGGTGCCGCTCTGCCCGCCGTAGGCGTGGGTGACGTTATCGATCTCGACGAAGGGGGATGTCTCCCTCTCCTCGTTCTTCACGGGGAGAGGGTCAGGGTGAGGGGCAGCCGCTTGCCATGACATTTGTGGCTGCCCCTCACCCTGACCCTCTCCCCATTCCGAAAAAGAATGGGGAGAGGGGAAGCTCCACGTCAGTTGATCTTGCGGTCGGCGGGCGGCGGCAGGAACGCCTCGGTGAAGATGTCCTCGACCTTCGGCTTCGACTTGAAGGTGAAGGTGAGCCCGATCTGATCGATCGACTTGGCGAAACGGGCCTTGTCGATGCCGCCGTAGCCGTTGGCCTTGACCCACGGCGTGACGAAGTTCTGCGCCAGCGACAGCTCGAGGCGCTCCTTCTCCACGTCCTGCTTGGCCACGTCGTTGCGCTTGATCACGGTGGCGGTGGCCGCAGCCGGATCGGCGGCGGTGTCGCGCAGACCCTTGGTGAGGGCCTTGATGAAGCCCTTGACCGCCTCGGGCTTGTCGGCGGCGAACTTCGGGCTCACCATCAACACGTTGCCATAGAGCTCGACGCCGTGATCGCTCATGAGCATGAGGACGATATCGTCGGCCGGCAATCCACGCGATTTCAGGTTCATGTAGACGGAGAAGGAGAAGCCGAACACGGCATCGACCTCGCCCGAGGCCAGCATCGGCTCGCGCACGGGGAAGCCGACGTTCTCGAATTTCATGGCGCTGTCGTCGAGCGCGTTGACGGTCTTGAAGATCGGCCATTGGGCGTAGGCGCCGTCGGCGGCCGGCGCGCCGAACTTCTTGCCGACGAGGCTCTTCGGGTCCGCGGTGATGCCCTTGCTCTTGCGGCCGACGATGGCGAACGGCGGCCGGTCGTAGACCATCATGACGGCCTTGAGATCGATCGACGGGTTCTCGTCGCGGAAGCGGATGAGCGAGTTCACGTCGCCGGTGCCGATGTCGTAGGTGCCGGAGGCGACGCGGGGGATCGACTCGCGCGAGCCGTTGCCCGTGTCGATGGTGACATCGAGACCCTCGGCTTTGAAGTAGCCCTTGTCGAGCGCCACCGTGAACGGCGCGGCCGGGCCTTCGAAGCGCCAATCGAGCGTGAACTTCACGGCCGTCTGCGCCCTGGTGCTGACGGCAGTGCCGGCCAGGATGGCGAGCGCACAGGCCAGTGCGGCAGGTTTGCTGAGATCGAATGGATGGATCATGAACGCTCCCCTCTTGCAGCTGCTTGGCTCGATCGCCAGCAGGAGATCCCTCGACATGCCCCGGCACAATCTTATCGGCGGCTGAAGCCTCGCCGGGAAGCACTTTTTGTGCAGAATGGCGGGTTGCATGACTTTTGGGCAGCCGACTGGCCATCGGTTCGGCAGATTTGGCTCGCTCTTGCCCGCCTGCGCATTGATTTGCCCGAAGAAGTGAGGCAAGCCCACGGGGCATCGGCTCGTCAGATTGGGGGGTGCACCATGGTCCAGCCCGGCTCTCGCAAGTCCTTTCCCGTCTCCTGGGACCAGTTCCACCGCGATGCGCGTGCGCTGGCCTGGCGGCTGGCCGACAAGGGTCCGTTCGAGGCCATCGTCTGCATCACGCGCGGAGGGCTGGTGCCGGCGGCCATCGTGGCGCGGGAGCTCGAGCTCAAGCTGGTCGAGACGGTGTGCGTCGCCAGCTACCACGACTACTTGCACCAGGGCGACATTGAGGTGCTCAAGACCATTGCGCCTTCCATCGCCGCCATCGGCAACGGCAGGGGCAAGGGCGTGCTGCTGATCGACGACCTCACCGACACCGGCAAGACGGCCAAGCTCGTGCGCGAGATGCTGCCCGACGCGCATTTCGCCACCGTCTACGCCAAACCGGCGGGCGCTCCGATGTGCCACACGTTCATAACAGAGGTCTCGCAGGACACCTGGATCTTCTTCCCCTGGGACCTGGATCTGCAATACGTGGAGCCCATCAGCGACGGGACGCGCCAGGCGAAGAAAAGCTGAGGCGAGGACTTGGAGTATCTCCTCACTATCGTTGTCGGTCTGGCCGTCGGGCTGTGGCTCGCGACGCGGGCGGGCTGGAAGCTCTCGTGGCCGTGGCCCGCGCAGCCTCAGCCCGCAGCGATCGATCCGGGCACACCCCCATCCACCGCTCGAGCGACCTCGGACGCCGGCACGGCGGCCGCGGCAACGTCGCTCTCCACGCGCCTGCACGGCTTGGAGACCGTGTTCTCCCCCCTGGCCTCCAATCTCGCGCACCCGCGCGAGCTCGAGGACCAACCGCAGTTCGCGGAAGCCGTCAGGCTGCTGGAAGACCCCGGCGTGCCCCTCGACACGGTCATGCAATACGCGCTCGGCGCCAACTGGCCGCTGGCGTGCGCGGCCCTCGCCGCGCTGAGACGGCGCGCCGACCGCAGCGAGCGCGGCGACCAGGTCGTCGCGCACTTCGAGAAGCTCTACCCGTGGCCGATCTACTTCGCGCTTGCGTACCTCCTCGCTGTCGAGCCGCGGCCGCCGGTGGGCGATCCCGTGGCCGGGGCCAAGGATTGGTGGGGCGACAATCTGATCGTGCCGGGGCTCTTCCGCGACTACTTCGCCGAGCGGGAGCGGCTGGGAGACTCGCCCGCGTTCGGCTCCGCGCTCGGCGCCAGCTATGCATCCCCGCCGGCCCAGATCAGGGCATTTCTCCAGCGCGTTCATCACGCGCACGCCACCGCGCTCATCCGGCAGCTCGACAGCGTCCAGCACGCCAGGGTCGATCGCACGTTTCTTGCCTCGTTCGGGCGGTTCTGGGCGGACCGGAAGGACAGAGAGCTCCTGATCGAGCCCGAGGCGTGGCAGGAGGCGCTGGTGGCGGCCGAGGCGGCGTCGCTGCAGACGCCCACGCGATCGCTGCTCGTGAGCGGCGAGCATCGGGTGGGCAAGACGACGTTCCTGCGCCTGCTGGCCGAACGACTCGAGGGCGAGGGCTGGACGGTGTTCGAAGCCGGCGCGGCCGACCTGATGGCGGGCCAGCAGTGGTTCGGCCAGCTCGAAGGGCGCATCCAGCGCACCGTGGAAGAGCTGGCGGCCGCCAAGAAGCTCATCTGGTATATCCCCGACATCCTGCAAATGGCGCGCAGCGGCACGCATCAGGGGCAGGCGGCGAGCGTGCTCGACCAGATCCTTCCGGCAGTCGTCTCCGGCAGGCTGATCGTGTGGACGGAAGCGACGCCGACGAGCACGGCACGCCTGCTGCAGCTGCGTCCCACGCTGCGCAGCCTGTTCGAAGCCGTTCGTCTCGAGCCGCAGTCCCAGGAGGAGACGACGGCGCTGGCACTGGCCTGGGTCGGCCGCCTGGCGGACGAGGGCGAGCTGGAGATCGATCCCGACTGCGTGCCCGTCGCGCTCAGCTCCGCGCGGCAGTATTTGAGCGCCGCCAATTTTCCGGGCTCCGTGCTCGATCTCATCAAGCTGACGGCCAACCGCGTGCTCAAAAGCGGCAGCGCAGCAATCCAATCCCACGACGTGATCGTGACCCTGGCGCAACTCACCGGCCTTCCCGTCTCGATCCTCGACAACAAGGAGCGCGTCGATCTGGCCTCGATCCGCGACTACTTCACGAGCCGCGTCATCGGCCAGGACGAGGCGGTGGGTGCTATCGTCGATCGCATCACCATGCTCAAGGCGGGCCTCAACGATCCCGGCAAGCCGATCGGCGTGTTCCTGTTCGCCGGCTCCACCGGCACGGGCAAAACGGAGCTTGCGAAAACCGTCGCCGAATATCTCTTCGGCTCGGTCGACCGGATGATCCGCCTCGACATGAGCGAGTTCCAGACCGCCGAGACCACGCACAAAATCCTGGGCGGCGACGACACCGACTCGCTCATCAACCGCGTGCGCAAGCAGCCCTTCTCCGTGGTCCTGCTCGACGAGTTCGAGAAGGCGCACGCCTCGATCTGGGATCTCTTCCTGCAGGTGTTCGACGACGGTCGGCTGACGGACGCCATGGGGCACGTCGCCGACTTCCGCCATTGCATCATCATCCTCACGACCAACCTCGGCGCCACCAGCCACCGCACCTCGGGGCTCGGCTTCGCGCCCACGGCGGACGCCTTCACGGATGGCCAGATCATGCGTGCGATCGGCCAGACCTTCCGCCCCGAGTTCCAGAACCGGCTCGACAAGGTGATCGTGTTCCGCCCCCTGACGCGCGACCTGATGCGCGAGATCCTCAAGAAGGAGCTCAACCGCGTGCTGGAGCGGCGCGGCCTGAAGTACCGCGAATGGGCGGTGGAGTGGGAGGCCTCCGCGCAGGACTTCCTGCTGGAGAAGGGGTTCTCGGCGGAGATGGGAGCGAGGCCCCTGAAGCGTGCGATCGACCAGTATTTGATCGCCCCGCTCGCCGCCACCATCGTGGAGCGGAGGTTCCCGGAAGGCGACCAGTTCGTCTTCATCCGCAGCGACGGTCGGGCGATCCAGACCGAGTTCGTCGACCCCAACAGCGGGGCGGCCGGCAATCCGGTGCCGGCGGCCAAGAGCGCCATCGCGCTAGCGCCCACCTTGCCGGAGATGATCCTTGCACCGGAGGGATCCCAGATCGAGCTCGAGACCTTGCAGGAAGAGCATGCCGGTGTCGCCGGAACTCTGGCCTCGTCGCGGTGGGAGGACTTGAAGGGCGCCCTCACGGACCAGATGACGCCCGCGGATTTCTGGAGCCGGCCGGACCGGTACGAGACACTTGCGCGTCTGGCGCTGATGGATCGGGTGAAGACCGCTGCGGCGACAGCGGAGTCTCTGCGCGCCCGCCTCGCCAAGGGGACGGAGCGCACCGGCAAATACTCCCGCGAGCTGGTCGGCCGACTGGCGTTGCAGCTGCATTTGCTCAAAGAGGGCATCAAGGATGTGATGGAGTCGGCCCCGATCGAGGTTGCCCTCGTGGTCGAGCCGGCTTTCGAACGGCCGAGCGAGAACGAGGCGACGCGACGCTGGTGCGTGCAGCTGCTCGACATGTACCGGGCGTGGGCGGACAGCAGGCACATGCAGCTGGCAGAGATCGCCGCCGACACGCCGCGCAATCTCCCTTGGCTGGTCATCAGCGGCTTCGGCGCCCATCGCCTGCTGGCGCAGGAGGTAGGCCTGCACGTCCTGGAGCTGGCGGACGAGAAGAGCGGTTCCACCCGGGCAGCCGCGCGGGTCCGGCTCGCCATCGCTCCGCTGGGCGATCTGCCGGCAGACAAATTCCGCAGTGCGCTGACCGAAGCTCTTGGTCGCGGGCTGCAGCCGCATGCGGTCGTGCGCCGCTACCGCAGCGAGCCGTCCCCACTCGTGCGCAACATGAACGGCAGTTGGCGCACGGGCAAGCTCGACGCCGTGCTGCGCGGCGACTTCGACCTGATCGCCGCCAGTCTGTCATAGGGGATTTCTCCCTCTCCCCGTGAAGAACGGGGAGAGGGAAAAAGGCTCAGATGTTGGGGTCCTCGGCGTCGTGGGCATGGCCGATTGCGGCGCGCAGGCGCTTGTCGAGCTTGGCGACGTTCAAGAGGACCTTTTGCGGGTGCACGGCGGCAACCGCAGCCAGCGGCACCGTGTATTCGCCGGAATTCTCGACATAGATCACCAGTTCCGGCCGGCCGTGCGGCGACACCTGGCGGACGGCCCCAAAGGGCTTGCCTGTCTCGGACGCAAACACCTCAAATCCTTCTTGGATCGCTACTTGGGCCATGCGGGACTCCACATCTTCGAGACAGCGCTATCGCCTCGGTAGGGGACTGACGGCCCCTCACACTTTCGACACATGCAGCACGGGAACGCGGCCCTTCCAGGGCATCGCCGCCTCCAGCGCAGTCGCCAGCTGCAGCAGCAGATGCTCGGCCGCCGGCTTGGCCGCAATCTGTACGCCCACTGGCACGCCGGTCGAATGCATGGCGAGCGGCAGCGACATCGCCGGCGTGCCCATGATGTTGTGCGGGAGCGTGTACTGGCAGGGCGGTTTGAACAGCTCGTCTATCATGTTGTGCGCGCCGGCGCCGGGCCGCGACAGGTTATAGCGACCCCAGGGCTCGGACACGCGCGAGGTCGTGGGCGAGAGCCAGATGTCGTACTTCGTGTAGAAGGCCCCGAGCTTGCGCCGGGCCACGTTGGCGATATTCATGGCGGCTATGAAGCGCGCCGGCGTGACGCCCTTTGCCGCCTCGTACACCGAGAGGATCACGGGCTCCAACGTGTCCGGACCGACCTTGTGGCCGCTGCGCTTGGCGTAGCCGTCGAGGCGGGAGTCGAAGCCGAAGAAGAAGATGTCGAAGGCCGCCGCGAGCGTGTCCCGCCCGCCCATGTCGACGCTCGCACGCTCCACCGTGTGGCCCATGCCGGCCAGCGTCTTTCCCGCCGCTTCGACGGCGCCGGCGACCTCCGGGTCCACCTTCATGCCGACCAGCTCGTCAAGGACGATGCCGATCCTGAGCTTCGGCGCCGGCTTCCTGGCGAGCGAGGCGTAAGGCTCGTCGGGCTTCGGGATGATGAAAGGATCGCCT
>VBAB01000933.1 GCA_005888525.1 Alphaproteobacteria bacterium | reverse complement strand
CCCGACCGCTACCTTGCGGCGTTGCTCGCTCCGCCGTCGGCACGCACCGACTTGCTGGCCTTGGCGGCGTTCGCCAGCGAGGTTGCCCGCGTGCCCTATATCGCCGGCAGCGAGCCGGCCATCGGCGAGATCCGCCTGCAATGGTGGCGCGATGCGTTGCAGCCGTCGCGGGACCTTGCGCGCACCGGCAATCCCGTCGCCGATGCCCTGCGCGTTGCGGTCAGGCGCCACGAGCTTCCCGGCGCGCTCTTCATGGAGATAGTCGAGGCCCGCTCGTCCGACCTTGGCGGCGAAGTCATGGCCGACGACGCCGCGCTGCAAACTTATCTGTGGAAAGGCGAGGGCACGGTGTTCGCGCTGGCGGGGCGCATGCTTGCTTCAGGAGGCCCAGAGGCCGACATTGACGCGGCGGCAGCTGCGAGCGGCCACGCCTACGGTCTGTCACGGCTGCTGCTCGGCCTGGGGCGCGCACTATCCCGCGGGCGGTTGCCGCTGCCGCAGACGCGGCTCGAGGCCGCGGGCGTGGCCCCGGAGGAGTTGCTGGCCGGCGACGGTGGTCGCAATGTCGAGGGCATGCTTGCGGACCTGCGCGACGAGGCTCGCGGAAGCCTTGTTACGAGCCGGCGATATGTGGCGAATTTGCCGCGGGCCATGCGTGCGGCCTTCCTTCCTTTGGCCTTGGTCGAGCCCTATCTGCGGGCATTGCAACGGTTGGGCCGCGATGTGTTGCGCCGGCCCGGGGAGATTGCGCCGCTCACGCGCGTGGTGAGGATCGCCACGGCGCATTGGCTTGGCCGCATCTGAGGGGGGCGGCAGGGCAGCCGGAGCATGAGCGCTCGAGGGAGCAGCCTGATGCGGATCAATGCCGGCCGTAGCCTCTGCCTGGCCCTCGTTCTGACGGTCCTGCGCGCCGCTGCCGCAGCAGCCGAGCCGCATATCGTCTGGCAGGTCGACAATCCCTTCCGGTTCTTCCTGGATACGGCCGACACGCACATGCATCGCGCGACCTGGGCGAGCCTGTCGGAAGCGGAGCGGGCCCACCCGGTGATGGCTGCCGAGCGCGTGCTTGCGGAGCGCCATCCCGACGGCTGGAGCGCCATGACCTACCTCAACACGTGCTGGGACCCGGGGCTCAACCGCTACGCCTGCCGCGCCAAGAGCGACTATCTCAACCCCAAGAGCCACACCGTCCTGACCCGCCTGGAGGGGCTCGACGACTCGCAGACGGTCGATTGCACCTGGCTCACCTCGCCGCAAGGCAAGGGCCCGCGCGGCAAGGCCGTGACGCTGCCCTGCGACACGCCGGTGCAACTCGAGGTGCCCTACCCCAAGGGGGCCTGGATCAGCGTCGAGATCGGCGGCCGGCAAGTGGCGGAGGCGGCCGCGCGTGTCACCGACCTCTTCATCGTCGGCATGGGCGACAGCTTTGCCTCCGGCGAGGGCAATCCGGACGTGCCGGTGCGCTTCTCGCCCGACCGCACCGCCGACTATGGCGTGGGCTCCAACAAGTCTCCGCTCTCGGGCTATCCTGCGCGCGTCGGCGACTGGAAGGAGATCGGCGATCTCAATTTCATCGAGGAGAACGCGCGCTGGCAGGACCAGGCCTGCCACCGCTCGCTCTATTCCTACCAGCTCAGGGCCGCGCTGCAGATCGCCGTCGAGGACCCGCACCGGGCCGTGACGTTTGCCGGGTTCGCCTGTTCGGGCGCGGAGACCACGTTCGGCCTCTTCCTCGACTACAAGGGCAACGAGTGGGTGCCCAACCCTCCCGACCTGCCGCAAATCTCGGCCATCGCCGAGGCCCAGTGCGGCGGCAAGGATGCCCGCGACTACGACCTGCCCGAGGCCTATCACATCAACGAGAAGATCCCCGAGCTCAAGGGCGGGCTGGTGCTCAAGAAGTGCGATGTGGAGCGTGCCCGCAAGATCGACCTGCTGTTCCTGTCGGTCGGTGGCAACGACATCGGTTTCGCCCGGCTGGTCGCCAATGCGGTGCTGGCCGACAAGTCGATCCTGCGGCGCCTGGGCGGCTGGTTCGGCCAGGTGCACGGCGTCGCCGAGGCCGGCGCCCAGCTCGACGCCCTCGACGACCGCCTGAAATCGGTCAACCGCGCGCTGCACAACCTGCTGCACGTGCCGTGGTCGGAATCCGACCGGGTGATCCTCGCCGCCTACCCGCCGATGGCGCTCCTCGACGACGGCAAGTCCATTTGCCCCGACGGCCAGGCCGGCATGACCGTGCTGCCCGAATTCTCCTTGAGCGAGGCCAAGGCGCGCGAGG
>VBAB01000932.1 GCA_005888525.1 Alphaproteobacteria bacterium | reverse complement strand
GCGCGCGGCCTGGATGGCGAGCCGCAGGCGCGCGTTCATCTCGGGGTCGGGCAGGCCGTTCCTGACGGACACCGTGATCTCGCGCGCGAGCTTGGCGAACAGCTTGGCGCGGGCCGCGTCCTGGCGGCCCTTGCGGTGCATGATGTTCTTGAACTGCGAATGGCCGGCCATGCGTAGGTCTCGTTTCGGCTGCCGAGCGTCTGTCAAAGCACGCTTATAGGAGGGCCGGCGGAGCAAATCCAGACGGCGGGCCATGCGCGTGCTCCCCTCCCCATCATGCCGAAGGCGTGTCTTCGACACGACGCGGGCAGGGGTTAGGGGTGGGGGTAACACAGCTTCCACGCAGCTTGCGTTCACCCATCCCTAAACCCTCCCGTCAAGGGGAGGGGAATCCTGTCGCGTGTGGTCCAGGGTTTGCGCTTCAGGGGCTCCTCGTCCTCGGTGCCCATAGGATCAAGCTCGCTCTTGTCGCCGCCCCCGTCACGAGCCAAGCTCGCCGTGACGCATCGCCGGAGCCTTGCCATGACCGAGACCGCCTTCACAGCACGCCAAGTGGCCGAGGACGGCACCTATCCCACCACCTGCTGGGAGTGCTCCACCTGCTGCGGCGCACTGGCGACCGTGCGTGATGGCCGGGTCGTGGATTTTGCGCCCAATCGGTACCACCCCTACTCCAAGGGCGCCTTCTGCATCAAAGGCATCCGCGGCGCGCCGGGCATCACCTACGGTCCCGGCCGCCTGCTCCATCCCATGCGTCGGGCCGGCGCGCGCGGCGAGGGCAAGTGGGCGCGCGTCTCCTGGGACGAGGCGCTGGAGGAGATGGCCGAGCGGCTGGCCCAGGTGCGCCAGAAATACGGGCCGGAGGCCATCGTCGGTGCCACCAGCGGCGCCTATTTCAGCCGCAGCCTGATCCTGGCGCTGACGCTGCGCTCGATCGGCTCTCCCAACTGGATGATCAACCAGGACCTGTGCGGCGGGTGCCGGGCGGTAAGCGCACGCGCCATGGGCGCCTCAACATCACGCGCGGCGAGGACATCGAAAATGCGCGCTGCGCGCTGATCGTCGGCCGCAACCCGTCGATCGCCGACCCCGTAGAGTGGGCCGCCCTGAAGGCGGCCAAGAAGCGCGGCGCGCGCATGATCGTGATCGATCCCAAGCGCACGCAGGCGGCGCAGATGGCGGACCTGTGGCTCGCTCCGCGGATCGGCACGGATGCCGCGCTCGGGCTGGCGTTTGCGCACGTGCTGATCAGCGAGGACCTCTACGACAAGGCGTTCGTCGAGCGCTGGTGCCACGGCTTCGCGCAGCTGGCGGCGCGCGCGGCTGAGTTTCCGCCGGCGGTTGCGGAAGGGCTCACCGGCGTTCCCGCCGCGCAAATCGTCGCCGCCGCCCGCATGTATGCCGACGGGCCCTCCACCTTCGTCAGCGGGCACGGCATCGACGCCTTCAGCGCCGGCGTGCAGACGTTCCGCGCCTACCATTGTCTCCTCGCCATCAGCGGCAACGTCGACCGCGCCGGCGGCAATCTGCGCATGCGCACGCCCAAGGGCATGCGCAACTATATGGACCTGCTGCACATGCCCGAATTCCGGCTGGATGCGGAGATCGAGAAGCGCGCCATCGGCGCCGACCGCTTCCCGCTGTGGGCCGCGCCGAAGGGCTGGCAGACGGCCTGCCACAACCCCTCCGTCATCGAGGCGATGCTGACGGGCAGTCCCTATCCCGTGCGCGCGCTCTATGCGAGCGGGGTCAACATCGTCGTCACCTACCCCAACACGCGGCGCACCATCGAGGCGCTGCGCGCGCTCGATTTCGTGGCGGTGGCTGCTCACGCGATGAACCCGACCGCGGAGCATGCCGATCTCGTCCTGCCCAAGACCACGACGCTGGAGGAGGAAGAGGTGTCGTTCATGCCGTCCGGCCCGACCGTGCTCTTCACCCGCGCCGTCGTGCCGCCGCAGGGTGAGGCGCGCAGCGAGATCGACATCGCCGTGCCGCTGCTCGACAAGCTGGCCCGGCGCCAGGCCGTTGCGCGCAATCTGCTGCCCTGGCGCTCGCAGCGCGAGTTCAACACCTATCTGCTTGGCGATTGCGGCATCCGCATCGAGGACCTCGAGCGGACGGGCTACCACCAGCTGAGCGCCGGGCCGCCGACGCCGCGCCCCTTCGCGACGCCGACCGGCAAGATCGAGCTGTTCTCCACCGTCATGCAGGAGGCCGGGCTCGACCCGCTGCCGTCCTACACCCCGCCGAGCCGCGAGCGTCTTCCCGCAGACACGACCAAGCGGTTCCCGCTTATCCTCATCACCGGTGACCGCGAGAAGAGCTATCACCATTCCCGCTTCCGCGATCAGCCCTGGGCGCTCAAGGTCTCGCCCGATCCGCGGCTGACGATGCATCCCGACACCGCGCGCGCCATGGGGCTGGAGGACGGCGCATGGGTGCATCTCGAGGTGGCCGGCGGCAAGGGCCCCTGCCGTCTGCGCATCAAGCTCTCGGATGCGACGCCGCCCGACGTGGTCAACACCGGCATGGGGTGGTGGCTGCCGTCCGATCCGGCCCCTGTGCGCGGCGCCCTCGACGTCAACATCAACGCCGCGCTCGACTACGACGGCCCGTGGGACCCCGTCTCCGGCTCCTCCGACGTGCGCGGCCTGCCGTGCCGGGTGGTGCTGATCGCAGCTTGAAAGTTGCGCGCAAAATTTGCGATAGGGGGAGTCACAAAATGCAACGTCATCCCCGCGCAGCCGGGGACCCACGCCACTATCGCGGTGCTCTGGGATACTTGCGCGGGCATGACGGATTACAGCGCGTCGATCACGCCCACCACCGTGATCAGCTCCTCGCGGGACAGGCCGCCGTGG
>VBAB01000931.1 GCA_005888525.1 Alphaproteobacteria bacterium | reverse complement strand
TTGCCACCGGACGGGTCGAAGGACTGCTCATGACTGTCGCTTACACCGAGCGCGACGCCCGCATCCGCATCATCTCGGCCAGAAAGGCCAACAACAATGAGCAAAGAGCGTACGATCGTGGCTAGACGCCTGCCGGACGGAACTCTGGTTGAGGTTCTGCCCGACGGGACGACCAGGGCCTTTCCTCCAGATCCCACCGATTGGGCCGCCCTCCGAGCGATGACCGAGGACGAAATCAACGCCGCGGCGTTGAGCGATCCCGACAATCCCCCACGTACTCCCAAGCGCGAGAAGCAGCTGAAGCGAGTGCCGCGCGTCAAGGTGATGCGGCGCGCACTGGGTCTGACGCAAGAGGAGTTCGCAGTTCGCTTTCGCATTCCGCTGGGCACGCTGCGCGATTGGGAGCAGGGCAAGACCGAGCCCGACCAGGCAGCGCGCGCCTATCTGACCGTGATCGCCCGCAACCCCAAGGCGGTGACCGATGCCCTGAACACTGCGCCTTGAGACGGCCCACGACGAGCGGGCGTGGCGCGGACGATTTTCCAAACTTCGTCGGCTTCCCGGTTTGCCGATAGCGTGGAGTGCACCAAGGGCGGCGCAGATATTCCGCGCAAGCCCGATGGACGAGAATGCACCCCGTGCCGATCCGAGCGGCACGGAGATCGCAACGCACGGCAACGCGGTTGACTTGCGCACGAGTTGGTGCGCGTAATTGTCTCAGGCGGCGAGTAGCGGCTCGTCCAATGGTGGGGTTTACCGTGAATAATCATGCTCTTGCCGGGCGCTCAATTCTCGTGGTCGAGGACGAGCCCGTCATCGCTCTGCAACTGGAGACACAGCTCAACGCCGCCGGCGCGCGCGTCTATTCGGCCGGGCGGCTGAGGGACGCGCTCTACATGGCGGAGCATCCCGCCCTGTCGGCGGCGGTGTTGGATTTTCGCCTCGGCGGCGACGACAGCGCGGCGGTTTGCCGGCGGCTGGCCGACCTCGGCATTCCCTTCATGTTCTACACCGGCTTCACCGACGCCGATACCTTCCGCCACTGGCCCGAAGCGCCCGTTGTGTCGAAGCCGGTCGAAAGTCGCGTGTTGATCGATGCGGTGGCCGGCCTGCTGAACTGAGGCAATCACGGGGGGCAGACCCCTCGGTGCTCGCGATCAAGAGCGTCGGCCGTGCGGGCGAGGGGTCCCCATCGCTACGAGCCCATCGACACGGTGGCCGGTTTCGGGCTAGAACGCGGACGAATTTCCGCCAATGCGGCCTGTCGCGGCTCCCGATCTGGGGCCGGGGCCCGTCGGCGTCCGTTCCACACCGAGGGCTTCCCATGGTTTCCACCAACGTCATCCTCGACCTCGAGCGCCGCCAGATCGATGCGATCACGGCCAAGCGGCGCGTGCCCGAATTCGCCCCCGGCGACACCGTCAAGGTGATGGTCAAGGTGATGGAAGGCACCGAGGCCGACGCCAAGGACAAGAAGAAGGGCGCGGCCAGGCCCAAGGAAGAGGACAAGGGCCCAGGCTTCCGCCTGCAGGCCTACGAGGGCGTCGTCATCGCCCGCTCGGGAGGCGGCATCAACGAGAGCTTCACCTCGCGGAGATCGAGGTCATCCGCCGCGGCAAGGTGCGGCGCGCCAAGCTCTATTATCTGCGCGGCCGGCGCGGCAAGTCGGCGCGCATCTTCGAGCGCACGGACGCGCGCGCCAAGCGCCTCAACGCCGCCTTCAAGGGGTTCAAGCGGCCGAAGGGCGAGGCGGACGATCTCACCCGCATCAAGGGCGTCGCCGCGGACCTGGCCGGCCAGCTGAATGGCCTCGGCGTCATCAAGTTCGACCAGATCGCCAACTTCTCCGACGACGACATCGCCAATGTCGACGAGACGCTCTCGCTGGGCGGGCGCATCGAGAAGGAGGACTGGGTGCGGCAGGCACAAGCGTTCGTCGCCGAGGCCGCTGCCGCCGAAGTCCCCGCTGCGGAAGAGGCGAAGGGCTGACGGTCACATTTGGTCGTAGTCGACCACCAGCCGCTCAGACTTGGGGACGGCCTGGCAGGTGAGGATGAACCCTCGCTCGATCTCCCAGGGCTCGAGGCTGTAGTTGAGCGTCATCTCCACCTGACCCTCGACGAGCCTGGCGCGGCAGGTGCAGCACATCCCGCCCTTGCACGAGTAGGGCACGCGGATGCCGGCCGCGAGCGCGGCGTCGACCACGTGGCCTCCGGGCGGCACGATGAAGCGATGGCGGATGCCGTCGAGAACAGCAATCGCCTCGGTGCCTTGCGCGCTACGGCTCGCGGACTCCCTCTCCCCCTGGGGAGAGGGTTGGGGTGAGGGGGCCTTCGCCACCTCTTGCGCCGCCTGCGTGCGACGCGCTCCCCCGACAGGCGCGAAGAACTCGTGGTGGATTTTTGCACGCGGCACGCCCAGTGCGAGCAGCGCGTCGCGCGCCTCCTTGATCATGGAGCCGGGACCGCACAGGAAGACGTGCGCCACCTCGGCGGGCTTGAACAGCTTGGCAGCCAGCGCCGTCACCTTTCCGCCCGTGATGCGCCCTTCCAGCAGCGGCGCGCTGCTCTCCTCGTTGCGCGACAGCACATGGAGCAGCGTGAAACGGCCGAGGTAGCGGTCTTTCAGGTCCTCCAACTCCTCACGGAAGAGGATGCTCTCGAGCGTGCGGTTGCCGTAAACGAGCGTGAAGCTCGTCGCCGGCTCGTTGGCGAGCGCATGCTGAATCATGGAGATGATCGGGGTGATGCCGGCGCCGGCCGCGAAGGCCACGACGTGGCGCGCCTTGCCGTCGCCCTCGGCCAGCACGAAACGACCGGCAGGCGGCATGACCTCGAGGGTGCTTCCGGCTCGCAATGTGGCGTTGGCCCAGTTGGAGAAGCACCCGTCTGCCACCCGCTTGATGGCGATGCGCAGGCGGGGCTCGCCGGGGCATGAGCAGATCGAGTAGGTGCGCCGCTGCTCCTCGCCGCCGATCGTGGCGCGCACGGGCAGGTGCTGGCCCGGCGTGAAGCGGAAGGCATCGCGCAGTGCTTCGGGGATCGCAAAGGTGATGGAGACGGCCTCGGGTGTCTCGCGCTTGACCTCGGCAATCTCGAGCGACTGGAAGTCGTGCATCAGAGGCACTTGAAGTAGTCGAAGGGCTCCGCGCACGCCTCGCAGCGCCACAGCGCCTTGCACGCGGTCGAGCCGAACTCGGAGATCCGGCTGGTCGCTGTGGAGCCGCACTTGGGGCAGGCCACCGTCTCCTGCGCGAACAGCGTGCGAGCCCTGGCCCCGCGCGCCGGCGGAGCGATGCCGAAGTCCTTCAGCTTGCGCCGACCCTCCTCGGTGATGTCGTCGCTCGACCAGGGCGGCGAGAGCACGCTCTCCACCTTCGCGTCGGGCAAGCCGGCCTCGACGAGGGCCGCCTGCACGCCGAGTTGGA
>VBAB01000930.1 GCA_005888525.1 Alphaproteobacteria bacterium | reverse complement strand
CAACAGATAGGCTCGTGCCGAGCTCCGCTAGCTGCATGTCGCTGTCGCGCGGGCAGGCGAGGCCGGCGGCGTGCATGGCGACCTGCAACAGCCCGGAGCAGTCGACGCCGAGCCGGGTCTTGCCGCCCCACACATAGGGCACGCCGAGGAAAGCCTCGGCTGTCGCGACGAAGTCGGGCGCGAAACGGTCGCGCTCGGCGATATGCGGGGTGGGCACGAAGCGGCCGTCCGCGAGCCTGGCGAAGGCGTGCCCCATCTCCGCCACGCACAGCGCCGCATTCATGCTGAGGTCCAGGCCCGGGCAGGATTTGAAATCGGCCGATGGGTACAGAAACGTGCCGAGTACCTTCACCCGGTGCGTCGGGGGCTGCAGGCGCGCGGATAGCGCGGAGGCGGGCAGATAGCCGACGTAGCCGTCGCACGCGAGCTGCACCCAGGCCCAGCCGTCGCGCTCCTCGTAGAGCGTGACGCGCTCGCCGAACAGCACCTGCGTGGACCAGCTGGCGTGTGCGTCGGGGGTGTCGCGCAAGGGTACGGCGGCGTCGATCACCTGGCGCGCCTCGCCGGCCGCATGGCGCGGGGCGGCAACCTTGCCGCGCAGGGCGTCGGCAGCGAGGTCGGGCCGGTAGGCGTTGCGTCGTCGATCGATGGGAGTGTCATCCCGGCGCTTGTCACCGGGATCCGTCGCGCCGCTTGCTCCGGCGCTCGCTGATGACTCGATCCCGGGCACAAGGCCCGGGATGACATCGCATTCGTTTTGTTTCGGCACTACATCCCCTCAGCGCAGGTGGCCGGTGCGCAGCACCTCGAATATAGCGCGCGCGGCCTGCGGCTCGCCGCCCTTGGGACCCAACGGCTTGGGCGCCTGCCGCCAGCCGTAGATGTCGAGGTGCACGTAACGCGCGGCCTGCTTGACGAAGCGGCGCAGGAACAGGGCCGCCGTCACCGAGCCGGCGAACGGCGACTCGCTGACATTGTTCATGTCGGCGACGGGGCTGTCGAGGTTGGCCTCGTAGGCGGACCAGAAGGGCAGGCGCCACACGGGATCGCCGACTTTTGCGCCGGCGGCGACGATCGCCTGCGCCAGGGCGTCGTCGTCGCAATAGAGCGGCGGCAGATCGGGTCCCAGTGCCACGCGCGCGGCCCCAGTCAGCGTGGCAAAGCTGATGACCGCATCGGGCCGCTCCTCGTCGGCGAGCGCCAGCGCATCGGCGAGCACGAGCCGGCCCTCGGCATCGGTGTTGCCGATCTCTACGGTCCTGCCCGCCCGACTCGTCAGCACGTCGCCGGGGCGGAAGGCATTGCCGGCGATGCTGTTCTCGGCCGCCGGGATCAGGATGCGCAGGCGCACGTCGAGCTTGGCGGCCATCACCATGTGTCCGAGCGCCAGGGCGCTGGCGGCTCCGCCCATGTCCTTCTTCATGATCAGCATGCCGCTCGCCGGCTTGATGTCGAGGCCACCCGTGTCGAAGGCGATGCCCTTGCCGACGAGCGTGATCTGCCGGTTGCCGGTGCGGTCCCCCGTGCGGCTGCCCTCGCGACCCCATGTGAGATCGATGAGGCGCGGAGCGCGCGGGCTGGCGCGGCCCACGGCATGGATCAGGGGGAAATTCCTCACCAGCAGGTCGTCGCCGACGATGCTCGAGACGTCGGCGCCGTGCGTCCTGGCGAGCTGGCGGGCGGCATCCTCCAGCTCCTGCGGCCCCATGTCGCTCGCTGGCGTGTTGATGAGGTCGCGGCCGAGCCAGACCGCCTCGATCTGGGCAAGCGCGCTGGCGTGGTCGACGCCGCGCGGGCACTTCAGCTGCGCGACGTCATCGCCGCCGGCGCCCGACTTGTAGCGCCGGAAGCGGTAGGCGCCGAGCCCCCAGGCGACGGCCGCGAGCTCGGGCTCCGCGGGATCGTCGGCCAGGTGATAGCAGCCGGGCGGCAGGACCGCCGGCAGGAGGCCGACGGCTAGCTCCGGCTTGTCGAGGGGATCGCCGGTGCGCTCCTCGCCGAGCCCCAGGACAGCGCCGGCGAGCGCGCCATCGGGCCCAGGCAGCAGCGCATGCTTGCGCGCGGCACCCTTGAAGCCTTGCGCCTCCGCCCAGGCGCGATTGCGGGCGAGCCAGACCGGCACCGACTTTTTCTTCGTGTCGGCGGGGAGCAGCACGGCGACCGCTGCCGACGCCTGCTTCTTTTCTCTTGCTGCCATGGATGGTTTCGTCAAAGAGGGTGAGGACGGTGGGGCATTATCGGCAGCGTGCAGGCAAATGACAATTGCCCAAGGTGTCATCCCGGTGCTTGTCACCGGGTTCCATCGGGTCGCTCGCCTCGGCGCTTGTTGATAATTGGATACCGGGGACAAGCCCCGGTATGACAACGAGGTCTGTGTTGCTCGGCTAAGAATGCGAGGCAGCGGCCACCATGAGCTATCGGCTGGTCATCGGCGACAAGAATATCTCGAGCTGGAGCCTGCGGCCGTGGCTCGCCATGCGGCATGCCGGCATCCCGTTCGCAGAGATCAACATCGAGCTGCGCCAGCCGGCATCGAAGGCGAATATCCTGCGCTACTCGCCCTCCGGAAAGATGCCGACGTTGCTGGCCGGCGGGCAGGCGATCTGGGACAGCCTGGCCATTCTCGAGTACCTGGCCGAAGCGCACCCGGAAGCCAGGCTGTGGCCGGAGCCGGGCGAGGCCCGCGCGCTCGCGCGCTCGGCGGCAGCGGAGATGCATGCGGGCTTTGCCGCCCTGCGCGAGCACTGCCCGATGGATTTCCTTGCCCGGTTGCCAATGGCCACCCTGCCGGACTTGGTTGCCGCCGACGTGCGCCGCATCGTGGCGCTGTGGCGGGACTGCCGGCGCCGGCATGGCGCCTCGGGGCCGTTCCTGTTCGGCGGCTTCTCGGCGGCCGATGCCATGTACGGGCCCGTCGCCTCGCGTTTTCGCACCTATCTCCCGGACCTCGCACCCTATGGCGACGACGGGGCGGCGCAGGCCTACGTCGATGCCTTGTTCGCTCTCCCGGCCATGGCCGAGTGGGAGGAGGGGGTGCACAGGGAGACGCGCAGCTAAACAAGGTATCTGTCGATATCCTCGCCCGCGTCTTGCTTGCGCTTGAGCCAGGTTGCCATTCGCCCCCGCCCCGACCAGGTCTCGTTCGTCTTCGGGTCGCGATACTTGGCTTTCACCTCATACGCCTTCCCTGGGCGAGCACTTTCACTCGTCTCTTCTCGCCGGACGACCCCTTCTCTCTCGGCTGCTGCTGTCGTCTCCGAGATCAGGTCATCCACTTGGCGCTTCAGGTACGCGGTATTGTTCGGAAGGATCGCGACAAGCTCCCATCCGTCTTCGCCGGCGTCGCAAAGCACGTCGATATCATCGTTCTTGCGCGGCAACTCGTTGAGCGCAATCTTCGTATATTCCCACCCGCTCACGGCTCACGTCTCCCTATATTGAGCGGCATTCGCGGCGTACAGCACACGTTGCATTTGGAAGCAGGTGATTGCATCTGAAGCGATCTGCTCTAGCCGCGTACTCGATAATGACCCATGCGTCACTGATGGCCTACGTTCCCCCGTGCGACAACGCCGTTCTATCTTAGGTTTAACGTTGCCCGAGCTGGCGGCGGGCCATGCGGATTGACCCACATGTCGACCTCCGAGCCCAGATCCACTAGGCAGCGCGAGAGATCCTCATGCACGTCGGTGCGGTTCATCCACAAGAAACCCAACCGCAGATTGCCAAGCGGGCACGCGTGAATATCGACGGACCAGTCGATTTTCCCCATGCCGGTTTTGCGGGTCAGACCTCCCCTGAATACAGCCTCCGTCATCAGCAGCGTGTAGAAGTCGATGTTCCACCGTGCCAATGCA
>VBAB01000929.1 GCA_005888525.1 Alphaproteobacteria bacterium | reverse complement strand
TCCCAAGCACGCCAGCCATCGACACCGCCATGCCGCCCGCCTGCCGCAGCGTTAGACGCTCGCGGAAGATGAGAAAGCTTGCCATGGCGATGAAGATTGGTCCCGTCGAGTTGAGGACGAGGCTATTCAAGGCCGTGGTGTGGTTGAGGGCGATGTATTGCAGCGTATTGAACAGACCACCGCCGATCGCGCCGACGAACGCGAGATAGCGCCAACGGGTGCGGATCACGGGCCAGTCGCGTCGCACATGAGGAAGCGCGAAAGGGAGCACGATCACAGTCGCCAACGACCATCGCAGGAATGAGTAGGCGATCGGCGGGATGTGGCCGGCAACCGCGCGGCCGAGCACCTGATTGCCTGCCCAGCACAGCGCCATGAAACTCAGCAGCAGGTAGGCGTTGTCATAGAGGCGCGTGGTCAGGCGGCGCTGCATGTCGGGGGATCTCCTGGGCCTCATTCGCTCCACAATGGGCCAAGGCTCCGTTTCCCGTGATCCGAATTTTTCGCTCGTGCCATCGATGACGCCCAGCGTCCCCTACGCACGGGCCGCGATAATGGGATGGGTCTTGCGGCTCCCACTTCTCTTTTCGCGTCCATCGATGTCAGTATGGAGGGCACCTTCGGAGAAGGCGCAAGACCACGAAGAGGACGCCCATGACCATTCGCATCGCTGCCATCGAGGTAAGTCATTGGCATGCACTCAACGACGCCGCCTACCTGCGCCACCTCGTCGCCATGCCAGACGTGGAGCTGGTCGGCATCCAAGACTCCAATGCCGGTCTCGTCGTCAAACGAGCGGCCGAGGTGGAGAACCCGCCGACATTCACAGACTATCGAAAGATGCTGGAGACGACGCGCCCCAACTTCGTCGTGGCACTTGGGCGGCACCGGCAGATGGCCGGGATAGCGCACGACCTGCTCGATCAGGGCTACCCCTTCCTGATGGAGAAGCCAATGGGGATCAACGCGCCTGAGGTGGAGGCGGTGGCCGCCAAGGCCGCCCGGCTAAATGCGTTCGTCGCGGTTCCGCTGGCCCAGCGCTACGCGCCCTTTGCCACGCGCGCCCGCGAGTTGCTCGCAGCGAAGCGGTTTGGTCCGCTGTCTCACATCTATGTTCGGCTCAATCGGCCGGGACCGGCACGCTACGAGGTCTGGGATTGCGCCTGGATGCTTGATCCCGCCGAGGCCGGCGGCGGCTGCCTCAGGAACCTGGGCTCCCATGGGTTGGACATGTTTCTCCATCTGACCGGCGAGCGGGCGCAGGTGACGGGTGCCCAGTTGAGCAGGCGCGCGCACGAACGTCGGGTCGAGGACTACGCTTCGGTGATGCTCCGTTCGGAGAGTGGCATCCTGGGCACGGTCGAGATCGGAAATGGCTTCCCCCGTAACGGCACTGACGGTGAGTGGAAGATCGCAGGCCGCGACGCCATCCTCACAATGAAGGACGGAATCTTGAAGCTCGCCACCGCCGAGGGGGATGAAACCCTCCCAGGCACCGACGTCACCGCGCCCTATTTCACCGCAGTGCGCGATGTGCTCGACCATTGGCAGCGCGGCGCGCCGCCACCCATCAGCGTGCACGACTGGGCGCGAGTTGCGCTGTTGATCGACCAGGCGTACGAGCGCGCGGGCAAATTTTAATTCTCCGCAAAGCTCTCACAGCAAGACTGAGGCCGGCCGACCCCCAGGAGCGAACTTGTTCCAGTGAGGACACTACTTCCTGGGAGAAACCGTTTGGTAGTGCCGTCAGAGCTCCCGCCACCAATCATTGCGGCTCAAGCACGGATCGCTGGCGATTGCGGGTAGGCAGACGTGACCGCGGGTCGTCCGCCCATAAGATAGCCGCGGGCATTGACGGCTCGTGGCGGAAGGCTCTTGAGCCCCATTTGCAGAAGANACCACGCTCCGCATTCTAGTATCAACGCGTCGTGAGCAAGGCCTGAGCCTCGCTCCAAAGTCGGCGCACAAGGTCGGCGGCAGGCTCGGTAGTAGCGAGGCGCGCCGCCTGTCCCGCCCAGGCCTGCATGGCGTCAATGTTGCCCGTCTTCGTTGCAGCGTCACGCATTGCCTGCGATAGCGCTCGTTGTACCGGATAGGGTGCCGGCTTTGGCGCCTCAGGGGCGTTGGCGGCCTTCACGTAGGCTGTGGCGACGCTGCGCCCGAGCCGCCCAGAAAAGGCTCGCGTCGGCAAGGTGTCCTCGGGTTGTGCTTTGCCGATGGCGTCGGCCCATGCCGGCGCGAGTTTGGCC
>VBAB01000916.1 GCA_005888525.1 Alphaproteobacteria bacterium | reverse complement strand
GATTTGCATGTCGAGGCTCCCTGATGTGATTCGTCGCAACGACCACCCTAGGGCAGCTCGTTGCTGGGAGCGGGCGCCGTCCACCACATCATCTCCGGACATTCGCGCGTGGCGTTGCGGTTTATAGAGGCCGCTTGGCGAATGTCGGGCAGTCCGTTCCAAGTCGGGCTATGCTCTACACCGCCTCAAATTATTTCTGGTGGTTAGGAACCTACTTGCCCTTTCGGAAGTTCCGATGTGTTTCTTCCCCAAACGGAGGTGCGCCATGCGTAGAACGATTCTTGCGTTCACAGTTGTTGTTTTGGCACCGACGGCAGCGCTAGCATTGCCGGCCGTCGGAGCGCTGGTCGGAGGAGCTCCTGGGGCTAGCGTCCAAGAACGTCAAATCGCTCCTGGCGCGGTCAGCGGAAGTGACCAAGGCGTCGGGGGGGGCAATGTGATCTTGGTGAAGGGCGACAAGAGTGGCCGGTCCTGGTGCTGGCGGCCACAAGGCCCAAAAGAAGGGGGGCCAACACGGCAAACAGCACAAAGATAAGAAAGATTAAGTCCTGAGCCAGCGGGCCGATAACCTGGCAACGGCACAGGAAGGGCCAGCGGTGGCGCCAAGCTTGGCGCTTCCGCGGCGCTGGGCCCCTCGCATTGGGGGGTCAACATCGTCTTGAATACTTCGCCGGCAAAAGGCGAGCATGGTGCGGGAGAAGATTAGCGAAACGCCAGTGCCCGACCAAAACGGCAGCACGACGCCCCCGGTGCTGAAGGTCCTCTACCTCTTGGCGGTCACCGCCGGCACCTTCGTTGTTCCAGTATTTGCCGCAACACGGTCGGTCCGGTGGTTCATCATTCCGGTACTGCTGGCGCTTCAGGTCGGCATCTTGCTGGCGTGCCGGATTCGGATCAGCGAGATCGCACGCCCAGTTTGGCGACTGAAATGGTTCTTCCTGTTTCTCATTGGGTGCTACGTCCTTCTGCCTCCTGAAAGCCCCGACGCAGGCGACCTCGTACTACACTGGCATCTTCCCTTGCTCGCCTGGCAGCTCGCATTGAACCTCACTGGGTTCGACCGCGCCGCACTGATGTGTCTGCAGGTGCTGACGCTGCTGCTTGCCTCGACCGCCGTTCGAGCGACGGGATCCGGGAGAGATTTGGTTGCCGGCCTACAAGCCTTGCGGCTGCCCGAGCTGTTCGTGCACTCGCTTGACCATGCGCTCGAGCTGCTTGGAGGAGGGAAAAAATCCCGTCAGCGCGGTCGCAAGGGCGCGCGGCAAGATGGCGCGCTTGCCACGATAAAGGGACTGCTGCGCGGCGACATCGGCGGATTGGTGCAGACGATAAGGACAAACATCGCGCGCGCCGCCGAGTACCTGGGGCACGACCCAGAGCGGCGTCTCAGCCCTCGATTGGCCCACGACGTTGGCATCGTGACCGGTGTTGCCCTGTGCATGGCTTCCATCAAGCTCCTCAAGTTTCTGCCCGGCCTGCCATTTGCTCCCGGGCATAAGGCGCTGCTGTTGTTTCCGCTGTATGTCCTGGCGTCCCGCCTCACCTACTCGCGGTGGGGTGGAACGGCCGCCGGATCGATCATGGGCGTGATCGCCTTGCTGCAAGGTGATGGACGGTTCGGCGTCCTGGACGTCCTCAGGCACGTTGTGCCCGGCCTGGTGATTGACCTTGCGGGTCCGCTGGCGTCCCGCTTGCCAGCCTGGGCCTTGGGGTACTGCTTTCTCGGACTGGCGGCGGCTGCCGGGCGGGTCACGACCGAGCTGGTGCTGGTGTTGCTGCTCGGGGCTCGTGCCGAAGTGTACCTTTTCCCGGTCGCGGTCCTCGTACCGAACCTGTTGGCAGGCTTTCTGAGCGGTTTTGTGACGATTCCCGTTCTTCGTGCGTTAGCACCGTTAGACGCGAAGGTGAACTATGATCGAGATGCCGAGATCGAGACCAAGCCAAACGAAGCCGCCGACATCTGCTCGCAGGAAATGGCAGCCGACCCTCCGAAACAGGGCGCATCGGCCTACTCTAGACGACACGGACAATGATAGCGCCGAGCCGAACATTGCATGCAATGAATTTCTCGCTCGCTTAAAGCCGGACAGCTTGCATGGGAGTGCGATGTGCGGAGCTGCTTAAAGATTATCTGTGTCGCTCTTCTAAGCCTCGCCGCTATGGCAGGCGCCGATTGCGCGCGCTCGGCGAGCGCAGGCGAACAGGGCAAGGTCCGCGTCGCTGCCGCGGCGGATCTCAAATTCACGATGGGCGAGATCATTGAAGCATTTCATCGAGAGTATCCTGGCATCAATGTCTCGGTCTCGTACGGCTCCTCGGGAAATTTCTACGCGCAGCTTTCCAACCGTGCCCCCTTTGACATCTTTTTCTCTGCTGACGTCGACTATCCCCGCCGCCTCATTCGGGAAGGTCTGGCACCCGCTGATAGCGAATTTCTTTATGGAGTAGGACGCCTCGTGGTCTGGGTACCGCGGGCTTCGGCCATCGACGTCGAGAAGCTCGGGATGCGAGCATTGCTCAGCCCTTCGGTGCGTCGGATTGCAATCGCCAATCCTCGTCATGCACCGTACGGCCGAGCCGCGGAAGCG
>VBAB01000167.1 GCA_005888525.1 Alphaproteobacteria bacterium | reverse complement strand
GGTCACGATCGAGCTGATCACGCCGATCGCCATGGAGGAGAAGCTTCGCTTCGCCATCCGCGAGGGCGGCCGCACCGTCGGTGCCGGCGTCGTCACCGCAATCATAGAGTAGGCGCAACACGGGATCGGCGCAGCAACATGTCGTCGGAGGGGGTGGGCGTCATCCCCCTCCAAAACCACACGAAACGGCCTCGATTCGGGGATCCTTGCTGCCAACCCCCAGCCCGATCGTTTGTCAAGAAAAAAATGTGACAAGGGGAACGAACTGCGTTATGTAAGCGCTCCCGCGCGGGTCGGCCGAGCCTCAAGGGGTGTAGCTCAATTGGCAGAGCGTCGGTCTCCAAAACCGAAGGTTGGGGGTTCGAGACCCTCCGCCCCTGCCAGCTATTGGTTTGCTCTTATTGAGGCGGAGGCAACACCCGTGCATGCATTGCAGCAACAAAACAAATAGCAGGCGTTGAGAGAGCTGGGCCGCGCGGCTGCGCGGCTCTCGAGGATCGTGGGCTGAATGGTGACGAACCAGTCGTGAAGAACCCGTTTCACTTCATCGAAGAGGTACGCCAAGAGACATCGAAGGTCACGTGGCCGACCTGGAAAGAGGTCTGGATCACGACGACCATGGTGCTGATCATGGTGGCGCTGACTTCGGTGTTCTTCCTGCTCACCGACATGGTGATCAGCAACGTGGTGCGGTTCGTGCTCAAGCTCGGACAGTAGGCGGTCGGGACGCGGGAAGTGCTCGCAGCCGTGCGGCAGACGGCGGGGCGGGGGCGAGAGGCGAGATAGACGAGATAATGAGCAAGCGCTGGTACATCGTGCACGCCTACTCGAACTTCGAAAGGAAGGTGGCCGAGGCGATCAAGGATCGCGCCAAGGCCGCGGGCCTCTCGGATCTTTTCGACGAGGTGTTGGTGCCCACCGAGGAGGTGGTCGAGGTGCGACGCGGACGCAAGGTGTCCTCGGAGCGCAAGTTTTTCCCGGGCTACGTGCTGGTGAAGATGGAGATGACGGACGGCGCCTATCACCTCATCAAGAATACGCCGAAGGTGACGGGCTTTCTCGGGGCCGAGAACAAAGCGACGCCGATCACCGAGGACGAGGCCATGCGCATCCTGCACCAGGTGAAGGAGGGCGTGGAGCGGCCCAAGCCCATGGTGACCTTCGAGATCGGCGAGAAGGTGCGCGTGGCCGACGGCCCCTTCGCCACTTTCGAGGGTCATGTCGAGGAGGTGGACGAGCAGCGGGCGCGCCTCAAGGTGGGTGTGTCGATCTTCGGCCGGCCGACGCCGGTGGAGTTGGAGTTCGGCCAGGTCGAGAAGGTTGCCTGAGGCAGATGGCACGACCCGGGCCAGCCGGCCGTACGCAGGTGAGTAAAGAGGGCTGAAAAGACGATGGCGAAGAAGATAGACGGCTTCATCAACTTGCAGGTGCCTGCCGGGCAGGCGAACCCTTCGCCGCCGATCGGCCCGGCGCTGGGCCAGCGCGGTCTCTCCATCATGGAGTTCTGCAAGCAGTTCAACGCCAAGACCAAGGATATGGAGCAGGGCGCGCCGATCCCGGTGAAGATCACGGTCTATTCCGACCGCTCGTTCTCCTTCGAGATGCGCACGCCGCCCGCATCCCATCTGCTCAAGAAGGCGGCGAAGATCACGGACGGCTCGAAGGAGCCGGGGCGCGCCAGCGCCGGCACGATAACGATGGCGCAGGTGCGCGAGGTCGCCAAGCAGAAGATGAAGGACTTGAACACCGATAGCCTCGATGCCGCCGTCAAGACCATCGCGGGGACGGCACGCTCGATGGGTCTGCAGGTCGTGGAGTGAGAGAATGTCGAAGATCGGCAAACGTTTGAAGGGCGCCCGGGAGGGCGTAGACCGCGAGAAGGCCTACGCGATCGATGAGGCCATCAAGGTGGTCAAGGAGCGCGCCAAAGCCAAGTTCGACGAGACCGTAGAAGTGTCGATGAACCTGGGCGTCGATCCCAAGCATGCGGATCAGATGGTGCGCGGCGTGTGCAACCTGCCGAACGGCTCGGGGCGCACACAGCGCGTCGCGGTGTTCGCGCGCGGCGCCAAGGCCGAAGAGGCCAAGGCGGCCGGCGCCGATGTGGTCGGCGCGGAGGACCTGGTCGAGCAGGTGTCGAAGGGCACCATCAACTTCGACCGCTGCATCGCCACGCCGGACCTGATGGGCTTGGTCGGACGTCTGGGCAAGGTGCTTGGCCCGCGCGGCCTGATGCCCAATCCCCGCGTCGGCACGGTGACGATGGATGTCACCAGCGCCGTGAAGGGTGCCAAGGGTGGCGCGGTCGAGTTCCGGGTCGAGAAGGCCGGGATCGTGCAGGCCGGCGTCGGCAAGGCGAGCTTCTCCGACAAGCAGCTGGCCGAGAACATCAAGGCGTTCGTCGATGCGGTGGTGAAGTCGAAGCCGGCAGGCGCCAAGGGTACCTACGTCAAGAAGATCTCCGTGAGCTCGACCCAGGGAGTTGGCGTCAAGATCGATGCGGGGAGCGTGGGTGTCGCCGGCAGCACTACATGAGAGGGTCTGTGAGCGAGCCATGAATGGAGAACCCCGGGCGTGAGCCCGGAGTATGGGTGGCGGGCCGTTCGGCTCTCCGCCCAGACCTGTCCGAGATTGCCGGTGCCGGGGTGTCCCGGCTTAAGCCTCCAACGAGGGCCTGCATGAGACGGGAGACGGATGGCGGAGTGCGATTTCGCCGGTCCGAGCCTCTTGGGTCTGCACCGTTGCGTCGATGACGCGCGGAGAGGACGGGTTCCTGAAGCGCCGTCGTGACCGACGGCAAGGTGCAACCCGCGCAAGATGAGCCAGAAGGCCTCTTGCGCAAGATGGAGTGAGCAGGACGTGGACAGAGCACAAAAACGCGAGCTCGTCTCCACGCTCAACCAGGCGTGGAAAGGAACTGGCGTGATGGTCGTCGCCCACTACAAGGGCATGACTGTCACCCAGATGACCGAGTTTCGCAAGCGGATGAAGGAAGCCGGCGGGGCGGTCAAGGTCGCCAAGAACAAGCTGGCCAGGCTGGCGCTGAAGGACACGGATGCCGAGGGCATCTCCGATCTTCTCAACGGGCAGACCTGCGTCGCCTACTCGGAGGATCCGGTGAGCGCGGCGAAGGTCTCCGTCAAGTACTCCCGGGAGAACGACAAGCTCGTGATCCTGGGTGGCGCGATGGGCAAGACGGTGATGGACGTCAACGCCGTGAAGGCGTTGGCCGACCTGCCATCGCTCGACCAGCTGAGGGCGACGCTCATTGGCCTCATCCAGTCGCCCGCAACCAAGATCGCACGCGTGCTCGCGGAGCCTGGCGCGATGTTGGCCCGCGTGATCCAGGCGCAGGGCGCCAAGGATGCTGATGGAGCCAAGAGCGCCTGAAGCGAGCAATCACACACCGGCCCCGAGGTGAAGACCGAGGGGCATGCGACGAGCAAATGCAGAGTTCAAACCGAAGGAAGTTCTAGTCATGGCCGATCTTGGAAAAATCGTCGACGACCTTTCGAAGCTGACTGTTCTGGAAGCGGCGGAGCTCGCCAAGCTTCTGGAAACGAAGTGGGGCGTTTCCGCTGCCGCGGCAGTGGCGGTTGCAGCGGGCCCCGCGGCAGGTGCGGCGGCGGCCGTCGAGGAGCAGACCGAGTTTGCCGTCATCCTCAAGTCGGGTGGCGAGAAGAAGATCAACGTCATCAAGGAGGTGCGCGCCATCACCGGGTTGGGCCTCAAGGAGGCCAAGGACCTGGTGGAGGCCGGTGGCAAGACCGTCAAGGACGGCGTCAACAAGGAAGAGGCTGCAAAGCTCAAGAAGCAGCTCGAGGACCAAGGCGCCGTCGTCGAGGTCAAGTGATGCAAGGACATCCGACGCGGTGGGGAGCTGGCAGCGCTTCCCCACCCGCGTCGGACCGTCCGACAGGGCAGTGGAACGGCAAGCTCTGGGTCGAGCTTCGCTGAAATGACCGCAAGCAATGCCGCGGGGCACCGAGCCCCGTCGGCGGCAATATCAACATCTTCCTTCGCCGGACGAAGGACGAGGAGCGGAAATGGTTGAAACCTACAACGGCCGCAAGCGCATCAGGAAGCAATTCGGCTCGATCGGCGAAGTGGCCGAGATGCCGAACCTCATCGAGGTGCAGAAGAGCTCCTATGACGACTTTCTGATGGTCAAGGAGCCCCCGGGTGGCCGGGCGGAGCAGGGATTGCAGGCGGTCTTCAAGTCGGTGTTTCCGATCTCGGATTTCTCCGGCCGGGCGACGCTCGACTTCGAGCGCTACGATTTCGAGCCGCCGAAGTACGACGTCGACGAGTGTCAGCAGCGCGACATGACGTTTGCGGCGCCGTTGAAGGTGAAGCTGCGCCTCATCGTGTTCGATGTGAACGAGGAGACCGGCGCCAAGTCCGTCAAGGACGTGAAGGAGCAGGACGTCTACATGGGCGACATGCCGTTCATGACGCCCAACGGCACCTTCATCATCAACGGCACCGAGCGCGTCATCGTCAGCCAAATGCACCGCTCGCCCGGCGTGTTCTTCGACCACGACCGTGGCCGCACGCATGCCTCGGGCAAGCTGCTGTTCGCCGCCCGCATCATCCCTTATCGCGGCTCCTGGCTCGACTTCGAGTTCGATGCCAAGGACATCGTCTACGTGCGCATCGACCGGCGCCGCAAGCTGCCGGTGACCACGCTGCTCTACGCGCTGGGCATGGATGACGAGGAGATCCTGTCGAGCTTCTACAAGACCATCACCGTCAAGGAGAGCAAGCGCGGCTGGAAGGTGCCGTTCGTTGCGGAGAAGATGCGCGGCATGACGCCGACGGCCGATCTCGTCGATGCCAGGTCGGGCGAGGTGGTCGCCAAGGCCGGCGAGAAGATGACGGCCAAGCGCGCCCGCGAGCTGGCCGAGGAGGGCCTCAAGGAGGTTCTGTTCAACGCCGAGGACCTGGCCGGCAGGTATCTGGCCGAGGACATCGTCAATCTGCAGACGGGCCAGATCTACGGCGAGGCCGGCGAGGAGCTGACGTCCAAGCTGCTGGAGGCTCTGAAGGAAGCGAAGATCAAGGATTTCCCGATCCTCGACATCGACCATGTCACGATCGGCGCCTTCATCCGCAACACGCTCAACGTCGACAAGAACTCCAACCACGAGGAAGCGTTGATGGACGTCTACCGGGTAATGCGCCCGGGCGAGCCGCCGACGCTGGACGCCGCACAGGCGCTGTTCCACGGCCTGTTCTTCGATTCGGAGCGCTACGACCTCTCCGCGGTCGGCCGCGTCAAGATGAACATGCGCCTCGACCTGAAGACCGAGGATACGGTCCGCACGCTGCTGAAGGAGGACATCCTCGCGGTCATCAAGACCCTCGTCGACCTGCGCGACGGCAAGGGCGAGATCGACGACATCGACCATCTGGGCAACCGCCGCGTGCGCTCGGTGGGCGAGCTGATGGAGAACCAGTATCGCCTGGGCCTGCTGCGCATGGAGCGCGCGATCAAGGAGCGCATGAGCTCGGTCGACATCGACACGGTGATGCCGCAGGACCTCATCAACGCCAAGCCGGCAGCGGCGGCGGTGCGCGAGTTCTTCGGCTCCTCGCAGCTCTCCCAGTTCATGGACCAGACCAATCCGCTTTCCGAGATCACGCACAAGCGGCGGCTTTCGGCGCTGGGGCCCGGCGGCCTCACGCGCGAGCGAGCGGGCTTCGAGGTGCGAGACGTGCACCCCACGCACTATGGCCGCATCTGCCCGATCGAGACGCCGGAAGGCCCCAATATCGGCCTCATCAACTCGCTGGCCACCTTTGCGCGCGTCAACAAGTACGGCTTCATCGAGAGCCCCTACCGCAAGGTGGACAAGGGCAAGGTGACCGACCATGTGGCCTACCTGTCGGCCATGGAGGAGGCGCGTTACCACGTCGCCCAGGCCAACGCCGAGATCGACACCAAGGGCAAGCTCACGGGCGATCTCATCACCTGCCGTTTCTCGGGTGATGTGCTGCTCGTGTCTCCGGACAAGGTCGATTACATCGACGTGTCGCCCAAGCAGCTCGTCTCGGTTGCGGCGGCGCTGATCCCGTTCCTGGAGAACGACGACGCCAACCGCGCGCTGATGGGCTCCAACATGCAACGCCAAGCCGTGCCCCTCATCAAGGCGGAGGCACCGCTGGTGGGCACCGGCATGGAGGAGGTCGTGGCGCGCGATTCGGGCGCGGCCATCGCCGCGCGCCGTACCGGCGTCATCGACCAGGTGGACGCCACCCGTATCGTCATCCGTGCGACCGAGGAGACGGATCCCTCCAAGCCCGGCGTCGACATCTACCGTCTGCGCAAGTTCCAGCGCTCGAACCAGAACACCTGCATCAACCAGCGCCCGCTGGTGACCGTCGGCGATCAGGTGAAGGTCGGCGAGATCATCGCCGATGGTCCGTCCACCGACCTGGGCGACCTGGCGCTGGGCAAGAACGTGCTCGTCGCCTTCATGCCGTGGATGGGCTACAACTTCGAGGACTC
>VBAB01000166.1 GCA_005888525.1 Alphaproteobacteria bacterium | reverse complement strand
AGTTGTGCGGGTGCGGATTGCAGCGCTCGCCCGAGATGGCGTTGACGGCCTCCACGTCGTCGGAGCCGTGGCGGTAGAGGAACTCGTTCACCATCGCCACGATGTCGTTCTCGCGCACGCCGGGTTTCAGCTACTCGTGCACCAGGTGATAGGCGCCGTCGACCATGGCCGCGGCGCGGTTCAGCAGCGCGATCTCGTCGATGCTCTTGATCTCGCGCGCCTCCAGCATGGTCTGCTGGCCGTCGGCGACCTTGAGGCCAGCCCTCTCCAGCTCGAACAGCATCGGCGGCTCGATGATGTCGATGCCGACCGGCATTTTGCCGACGCCCGCATCCCGGATCAGCGCCGCGATTTCCTTGGCATGCCGCTCCATCAGCCCGAACGCGGGGTTGACGGTGCCGCGCAGGCCGAGCAGGCCGGCCTTGCAGTTCTCCGGCTTCAGCCACGGCGCATAGAGGCGGTGGTGCACGGCGGCCGAGCCGAAATCCCACAGGATCGGATCGGCGCTGCCCCGCGTCAGCAAGGCCCAGCGGCAGATCTTGTCGCGCTCCCACTCGCCGATCTTGGTGGAGGTGAGATAGCGGATGTTGTTGACGTCCATCACCAGCAGCGCGCCGAGGTCGGACTTCTCGAGCGCCTGCCGGGCCCGCGCCAGCCGGTAGCGGTGCAGGCGGCGGTAGTCGACGCGC
This sequence comes from Alphaproteobacteria bacterium, assembly GCA_005888525.1. GTDB lineage: Bacteria > Pseudomonadota > Alphaproteobacteria > Rhizobiales > Hyphomicrobiaceae > AWTP1-13. The sequence goes on along the minus strand of VBAB01000166.1, from coordinate 7,111 downwards.
TCCTCGAAGTCGACGGCCATGGTGCCGAGCGCCGGCAGCGCGCGCCCCCAGTTGTAGCGCGGGTCGATATCCTCGGCGCGGATGGTGGTGGGTTCCGGCGCGGGCTTCTTCATGTCTTCCTCCCAGGGTCTCGGGCGAGCGTCGCGGCAGTTTCGTGCCCGGCACAGCATCTTGCAAGCGGACCCTTGATCTGCGGGCGCGGGTGCCTGAGTGTCCTGCCCAGATCAGACAAACGCGAATTCGGAGGAATGCCATGGCGGCCAGGCGCGTTGCGGTGATCACGGGCGGATCGAGCGGGATCGGCGAGGCCACGGCACGGCGCCTGGCGGCGGACGGCTGCGCGGTGGCGATCCTCGACGTGAACCGGGCCGGCGGCGAGGCCGTCGCCAAGTCGCTCTCGGGGCGCTTCTATAAATGCGACGTGGCCGACGCCAAGGCAGTGGACGCCGCGGCCGGGCAGATCGAGACGGACCTCGGCTCCGCCGACATCCTGGTCACCTCGGCGGGCCTCATCCCCAACAGCGAGGCCATCATGGACATGGACATGGCCGCACATGACCGCATGTGGCAGGTGAACTATAACGGCACGATCCACGCCTGCCGCGCCTTCGGCCGCCAGATGATCGCGAGGAAGCGCGGCGCCATCGTCACGCTGGGCTCCATCAACAGCCGCCTGCCACTGCCGCTGCCCGCCTACAACCCCGGCAAGGCCGCCATCGAGCGCCTCACCCAGCTGCTCGCCGTCGAGCTCGGCCGGCACGGCATCCGCGTCAACAGCGTCGGCCCCACCTACGTGATGACGCCACCGCTGCGCGCGAAGGTGGAGTCCGGCCAGCGCGATCTGGGGAAAATCATGGGCGTGCACGCCCTGAACCGCCTGCCGGAACCCGCCGACATCGCCGACGCCATCGCCTACCTCTGCTCCGACCAGGCCAAGGCCATCACCGGCGTTCTCCTCCCCGTCGACGCCGGCTGGCTGGCCGCCGTCAGCTACCGCACCTATGCCGGCGGCGTGCCGTGGACGGAATAGCCGTCATGCCCCCGCAGGGCACCCACGCAAGCATCCTCGAGGCACCGCCGGTGCCACAATCGCCTGGCGTGGGTCCCCGCCTGCGCGGGATGACGATTACGCAGAGCGCAACCTCTTGATTGAGTGAGGACCCCAATGAGCAAAGACGCCATCACCTATCGGTCGCAGGACCGGATCGCCGTCATCACCATCGACAAGCCCGAGCACATGAACCGCATCGATGCCGACGTGGTGGAGGGCCTGCACGCCGCCTGGCATCGCTTCATGGCCAGCGACGGGGACCGCGTTGCGGTGCTCACCGGGGCCGGCGACAAGGCCTTCACGGCGGGAGCCGACCTCAAGGCGCCGCCCAACAACCTCTATCGCGGCATCCCCGGCGTGGGCGTGCCCGTCGACAAGCCGGTGATCGGCGCCGTGGCAGGATGGGTGGTGGGCGGCGGCATGGTGCTCACTACCATGTGCGACATCCTGGTGGCGGCCGACAACGCCCGCTTCTCCTACCCGGAGGTGAAGGTGGGCTTCACCGGCGGCCTCATCACCAACCTCGCCTCGCGCATCCCGCACAAGATCGCCATGGAGCTGCTGCTCGTCGGCGAGCCCATCGACGCCAAGCGCGCCTACGAGGTGGGCTACGTCAACAAGGTCGTGCCGGTGGCGGAGCTCATGACCGCGGCGCTCGATTATGCGCGTCGCATCGCCGCCACCGCGCCGCTGCCCTCGCGTGCACTGAAACGCTTCGTCACCGAGGCTCTGCCCAAGGGCCCGACCGAGGTTGCGGGCATCGCGCGCGCACAAACCGACGCCATCTTCGCCAGCGCGGACTGGGAGGAAGGCCGCAAGGCGTTCGCCGAGAAGCGCCCTGCGCAGTACCGCGGCAAATGACGGGGCAACCGCTCGAGGAAAGATGAATCATACCGTCGCCCTGCAACCCCCGTGCTGAGCTTGCCTGCCCTCGGACTTGTTCGCTGGGGCTTCTCGTGACCGGATTGCCGTCGCTCGTGCTCGCGCTGGCCGTGCACGCCTACCGCTCGTGCCGTGCCGGACGTTGACTAGAGCGAGATCGTGATGGAAGCACTGAGGCCTTCATCCACGCTTCAGCCTCATGTTGCATTTGGGAGCAGGTGCTTCCCCCTGAAGCGATCTTGCTCTAGGTAGCCTGCAACAGCGTGCAATGAATTGGAGGAGAGTTCGAATGGCACCCAAGATCGAGCGGCTTGCTGCGAAGGGCGTGTTCGACCCGCCCGCTTACACCCAGACGATGAAAGTCACTGGGGCAGAGACCATTTTGTTCATCTCGGGTCAGGTGGCGTACAGTGACAAGGGACAGCCGGCACATCCCGGCGACTTCGCCGCCCAGGCTCGGGCCACCTTCGTCGCCCTGAAGGCGCAGGTGGAGGCGGGAGGCGGCACGCTTTCCAACATCGTGAAATTGAACACGTACCTCGTCGACATTCGGCATCGCACCGAGTTGGCGTCGATCCGCGAGGAGTTCTTCGGAAAGAAGGCCCCAGCTTCCACTCTCGTCGGGGTTACGGCGCTGGCCCTGCCCGGCTGGTTGATCGAAGTCGAAGCGATTGCCGTCATCTGAGGCGGGAACGTGTAGCGCTGGGTCTGATGCGCTGGGGTCTAGATGATCACGAGCACGGCCCAGAACGCCGTTGCGGCAGCGGTGGCGACGAGCAGGAGCATGGCCGGGTCTTTGTAGATGGGCGGCATTCGCTGCCAACTCGCGGAGCGTCACGTTGTTCCCCTACAAGCTTCGGCTCGAGCACAACAATTTTGACCATGTGCAGCCGATGGGCGTCCCAGCGACCTGATGCCCAAGCCATTGCCGATGGCTGGCCATACGATTGCAGCGCCGCTCCCTGCGCACCACATCAACCAAAACGGATGTTGGAGAGGTGCTATGGCCGAAACCCGGAAAGCACGCGCGATGGGCGTAAATCACGTCGCGCTCGAGGTTGGCGACATTGAGGAGGCGCTGGCCTTTTACGGACTCCTGTTCGATTTCAAGCTGCGCGGCAAGAGCGATGACGCCGCTTTCATCGATCTCGGCGATCAGTTTCTCGCCCTACAGAGCGGCCGCAAACAGGCCCGCGACGACGGTCGTCACTTCGGGCTGGTCGTCGATGACAAAGAGGCGGTGCGCACTGCGCTTGCGGCTGCCGGCGTCAATCCGCTGCCAGGCCGGTTCCTGGATTTCCTCGATCCGTGGGGCAACCGCATCGAGATCGTCGGCTACGACAACATCCAGTTCACGAAAGCGCCCCATGTGCTGAAGGGCATGGGCTTGGGGAAACTCTCGAAGAGCGCACTGGCGCTCAGGGAGCTGGCGGAGAAGGGTATGGCTCCGGCCTGACCGGATGCATCAGGAGCAAGATCCATGGTCAACACGTTGACTGAGAAATCCTGCACACCCTGCAAGGGCGGCATCCCGCCGCTCACGGCGGAAGAGGCGGAGGGCTTCCACCATCAAGTGCCGCAATGGGAGGTGCGCGACGAGTCCAGGCGCATCGAGCGCAAGTTCAAGTTCCGCAATTTCGGCGAGGCGCTCGGATTCGTGCAGAAGGTCGGCGAGCTTGCCGAGCGCGAAGCGCATCACCCTGATATTGGCTTCGGCTGGGGCTATGCCACGGTGAGCCTGCAGACGAAGAAGATCAAAGGTCTGCACGAGAACGATTTCATCATGGCGGCCAAGATCGACGACCTTGGACCAGCCTGAGCGATGGACGAGATCATAAAGGCGCCACCACTTAGCCGCCGCAGGCTGTTGGGCGCTTTGGTCGCAACCGGCGCGGCGGCCGCCGTCGGCCCGCGGATCAGTGCCGCGCAACCGGACGCCATTATCACGCGGCCGATACCCTCGACCGATGAGAAACTGCCGGCGGTTGGGCTCGGCAGTTGGATCACGTTCAACGTGGGGTATGACGACGTGGCGCGTGCTTCCTGCGCCGAAGTCATGCGAGACTTCTTTGAAGCGGGCGGCCGGCTGATCGATTCCTCCCCGATGTACGGCTCGTCGCAAGCGACGATCGGCTACGGGCTCTACACGCTTGGCAAGCCCCCTGCGCTGTTCTCAGCGGACAAGGTGTGGACCTCTCCGGGCTCGCGCGGGCCGCCCCAAATTGAAGTCTCCCGCAAACAGTGGAATGTGCCGCGCTTTGATCTCCTGCAAGTGCATAATCTACTGGCCTGGAAGGAGCATCTGCCGACTCTGTTCGCCATGAAAGCCAGCGGGCAGCTGCGCTATGTGGGCATAACCACCTCCGAAGGCCGGCGTCATCGCGACTTCGAGCAGATCATGCGCACTCAGCCGCTCGATTTCGTGCAGGTGAGCTACAATGTGCTCGACCGCGAGGCCGAGGCTCGCATCCTGCCCCTGGCGCAGGAGCGCGGCATGGCCGTCATCATCAACCGTCCGTTCCGGCAAGGTGCGCTGATCGACCGCGTAGCGCGGCACCCGCTGCCGTCCTGGGCCGGCGAAATCGGTTGTGTCAGCTGGGCGCAGCTCCTGCTCAAGTTCATCATCGCGCATCCGGCCGTCACATGCGCGATCCCGGCGACCACCAGACCGGCCCATGCCCGCGAGAACGTGGGCGCGGCCCGTGGTCCGCTGCCGGACAAGGTCATGCGTCAGCGCATCGAGTCGCTTGTCGAGCAGCTGTGATGTCGGAGTGGTGGACCTACCGGCCCTCGAGCTTCCTGCTGTTCTCCGCGCGCACCTATTACCGTCTGTTCGAACTCTATAACGCCGAGATCTGGCCGTGGCAGGTGCTGGCTCTCCTAGTGGGGGTCGCAATTCTGGTGCTGCTCCGCAAGCCCGGGACATGGCAGGGCCGGACCATTTCCGCCCTGCTTGCGGCAAGCTGGCTGTGGGTGGCGTGGGCGTATCTCTATTCGCGCTATGCCTCGATCAACTGGATGGCCACGTATTTTGCAGCGGCCTTCGCGCTCGAGGCCTTGCTGCTGATCGTGCTGGGCGTGGGCCACGGACTCGTCTGGCGACCGCCGGCCGCCTGGATCAGCCGGGCTGGCATCGGGCTGGCGACCTTTGCGGTCGCTTTGCAGCCCCTGATCGGGCCGCTCGTGGGGCGGTCCTGGTCTCAGGTTGAGGTATTCGCCGTTGCCCCCGATCCAACAGTGGTGGGCACGCTCGGTGTGCTCGTTCTGGCAAGCGGCTGGCCGAAATGGCTGCTTCTTCCCATTCCGATCCTGTGGTGCCTGGTGAGTGGCGCGACCGCATGGGTCATGCAATCCCCCGATGCTGCCTTGATGCCAGCAGCAGCGGCCCTGGTCATCGTGGCCGGGGGAGGCTCGGTTCTTTCCCGAATGGCGCCGGCGAGGGACGCTTCGGGGACGCCTGCTCTCGATTGAGACCACGACACCCATCACGAAAGCCAGAGCCGCTTAATTTTCGATGACGACAGTTATTTCTTGCCCGGCAGCGCTTGTTGGTAGGCAGGGACCGCGCTCAACACCTCCTTGGTGGCATTGGCCAGAGTGATGCTGGTCTTTCCTTCGGCGGTAGAAATCTTCAGTGCTCCCATGCGCACGCCGATCTTCTTCTCGCCGATCCCCAGGAAACCACCCACCGCCAGTATCATTCCTTCGATCTGATTTCCCTGCCCGACGATCAGGTCGCTGATCGTGCCGATAGCTTCGCCATCCTTGTTGACGACTTTGGCTCCGATAAGCTGCTCGCTGACAAGGTACTGGCTGGCGGTTTTGCCCTTGAAGAAGGTGTTGGTTGGAATGGCCACCTTGTTGGCCGCATCTTTGCCTGTCTCTTGCTTTGTCTGCGCGAGTGGGGACGTGGCTAGCACTGCGGAGACCAGAAGAGCAATTGCGAGCTTGTGCATTGGGTGCCTCTTCGGAAGCGAAGGCTGAGCTTGTCTTGTTGCGAGCGCTGATCCTCGGCGTCTTCAACGGTCGAGCACGAGCGCAATGCTGCGATCCCGGGGCTCGACGATCACCAGCTGATCTTGCGAGACGACAAATCGGAAGTTTCCCAATTTCGGCACCTGATCGACGACGAGCGGGGCGAACTCATGAAGTTCGAGGCTTGGCGGGATTTCAGCGCCCAACGCCAGACGCAGTCGCAGCCGCACCCGCGGGAAGTCGGGCGGGATGCTGTCGAGCACGAGGATCCGTTCGCGGTCCGTAAGCATTAGCTCGGCCACCTGTGGTCGGGGCCCCGGTGCGTAAGTGCCCTCGTCCAGGACGTCCACGATCTCATAGGTTTCGGGATCGACGATGCAGATCGCATCTTCCTCGACGACGTAGCGGTAATCGCGATAGTAGGGGAAGATCGCGAGCACGGCAGCGGGCACGGCAAACAGCCTTATGCTGTGTGGGATGCGAGTACCGATGCGTTTGGTGAATTGCACCCGCGTAATGCGCTCACGGCTGACAGTGAAAGCCTGGCGCAGGCGAACGTGTTGATCGCGGGATAGCTTCGCTCGCTCTTGCCGCAGCTGCTCATGCCGCGCCGTGATCGGCTGATTGGCTCCGGGGCGTAGCGCCGGGCTGGTGCGCTCAGCCGCCCGCCTTTGCTCTGCCGCACGCCGTTCATCGGCACGCCGGCGCTCGACCGCCCCACGCTCGGCTGCGCGTTGCTTTTCTGCTGCTTGCCGGCGTTCGTTGGCACGCTGCTGTTCAGCTGCTGCGCGAGTGCGATCCTGTTCAGCGGCTCGGCGCTGCTGGTCCACGCGCGCGCGCTCCTGTGCCTGCTTTTGCGTTCGAGCCCGCTCCTGCGCCGCCCTTGCCTGCTCCTGCGCTTGACGCCGCTGTTGTGACGCGCGTTCTTGGGCCTGGCGTTGCTGGGCGGCTCTTGCTGTCTGCTCTTGTGCTCGACGCTGTTGTTGCGCCGCCCGCTGTTGCTCCGCTGCCCTACGAGGCTGCGCCTCATTTGCACGTGCCGCAGCGGGAGGTGCCTGTGGCGCTCGCGCAGCCGGACGCTGCTGCTGCGGCGGCGGACTGGCGCGCTGCGGAGCGGGGCTAGGCCCAGCGGCTGGTCCGCCGCGTCCACCATCCTGTTTGCCGTGCTGCTCGGGACCTTGCGCTGCGACAAGGGCCGTCGTT
>VBAB01000927.1 GCA_005888525.1 Alphaproteobacteria bacterium | reverse complement strand
CGGCAACGACGCCGCCGCAACCCAACGGAGGATCCCAATCTCAAGACTCACCGACACGCAGCTCATTATTCTGTCCGCGGCTTCGCGGCGCGAAGATCGCGGAGTTGAACTGCCGGCGAGGCCGTGATCCGGCATTTTCAGGAGCGGATGCCCTATGGGCTATTCGTGCCCGAGCTGGCTTGAGGATGTGGCGTCGTTCTCGAACGGTTGGCCAGTACGGATCACCTCGCGAGCTGGCGTGCTAAGTTGGGCGCGCATGATTAGCGCAGCGCATAGCACCATCGACATCGCCGAGCCCGCTCGTGACATCGAGCGCGCTGCGGAGATATTTGCGCTACCCGCGCAACCTCGGACGGAGACACCGGAGCTCCATCCAGGTTCAAAATCGCGGCTATGCCACTCACTAACGTTACTCCATCATCAGGCTACTTCGGCGAAGCATGCCGGCATCGTCATTCCAAGCCATGAGCGATCGTTGGGCAGAGGGAAGGCTAGGTCAGCGTTTCCGTGGTTCGAATCATATCAGGCGGCCTCGGCGAGCTTGTAGGACCAAGTGTGGATGACCGGATGGCGGTTGACGTCCTCGATACCGGCCATGATGCGCTCCTTGAGCTCGTGCTTCGATGCCACCCGGATGTGGCGCAGGACCGATCGGGCGAACTTGGAGAAGAAGCCCTCGATGAGGTTGAGCCAGGAGCCGTGTTTGGGTGTGAACGTGAACTCGAAGCGGCCGAGCGGTCGAGTGGCAAGCCAAGCTCTGGTTTCTCTGGAGATGTGCGCGGAATGATTGTCGAGGATTAACTTGATCGCAGTGCTGGCCGGATAGGCCGCATCGAGCAGCTTGAGGAACTCGATGAACTCTCGGCTGCGGTGGCGGTCTCTGACCAGGGCATGCACCTTGCCGGTGAGCAGATCGATCCCGGCCAACAGGCTGAGCGTGCCATGGCGTTTGTACTCATAGTCACGCGCGAAGGTCGCGTAGACGCCGGGTTCGGGCGGCAAATCCGGCGCAGTCGTCGCAATGGCTTGGATTCCAGGCTTTTCATCGTAGGAGATGATCGCCGCCGGCTTGCGCGGTTTGCTCGATCTGGCGGCAGCTTTCTTCAGGACCTGGACCTCGCGATAAACGCACAGAACCTCCGCCATCTTCTGCTCGAACTCGGCGTCGCGGCGTTCCAGGTAGTAGCGCACTTTGTGCGGCTTGATTTCCTCTTGGCCGAGAATTTTGCACACCGTGCCCTGAACCAGATTGGCGAGACATTCGTGCCCCGCCGCCGGTCCCTGCTCGCGCGCATGGCGTGCCAGCAGCCGTGTCGTCCACAACTCGTGCGGATAGCCGTGCTCCTTGGCCTTGTCGCATGCCACAGACACCAACCAAGCCTTGGCCTCCGGCGTGATCGTCGGCTCCTTGCCCGGTCGCGGTCGGTCATCGAGTGCCGCCAGCGGGCCATAGGCCAGCGCCCGCTCGACGCACCGTTGCACCGTCTGGTGATGTTGGCCAAGTTCTTGCCCCACCGCGAAGAACGATGGTTTCTGACGGTAGGCCAGCAGCATTTGCGCCCGCTCCACTCGACTTGCCGACTCGCTTCGAGAGCGCGCAATGAGCCCCAACCTTCCAATCTCCTCATCGCTCATCGCCAACTCGATCACCTGCCTCCATCCTGCCATGATGCCATTCCTCGTTCAGTTAAATCCAAACGGGGAATCCACAAACAAATCACCGGTTCCATGCCTGCCAGTTTCATGGAATCGGTCGTCTAGCTGGGATTGTGCACTACGCCAGATAGCGGCCGGCGATCGTCGCTGACTTGAGCAGCGGCGGTCGCCGACCCGCTTGGCATGAACGCATCACCGCTCACGAGTCTTGACGCATTTCACCAAGGAGAACGCCAATGCCGGTTTCTAATCCCCCTGCCGCAGCCGCGGGGTCGCAGCCGCAGGCGCCGGAGCTTCAACAACTGGTCGCGTTGCTCGGCAGCTTGATGCCGCTTCTGCTGCGCTTCCAGTCGCAGACGCTCGAGCAGCCTTTTCATCAGGCCGGCCAGTTCCAGCCCAGTCCATTTCAGGCCAACCTTGGAAACTTTCTGGTGTCGAATCCGGCGCTCGACCACCAGGCGGCCGCCAGCCTAGTCGCGGACATCACCGCGGATTCTCTGCGCAATCTCTCCAACTATCTGGAATCCAATGTCGGATCGCATCCGGGCCTGGAGAGCTGCGTTCCCGTCGTCACCCAGGCGGCGCGTGCCTTTGCCGCGCGCGATCACGCACAGGCCTTCAACCTGATCTGGCTGGCGTACCGCCTGATCGCGACCATCCGTGCGATCGATCCACAAATTCCGCCGTTGCGAGCCGCCGGGCAGGCCTTTGCTGCCGACCCCACCGCGTCGATTCATTGAGAGGTCCGCCATGACCATGAGCTCGGATGAAATGCGCCCGACCGCGGGCGGCGAACGACGCCGGCGCCCAAGCGGCCGCTCGAGCGCGCGCAACGCTCAATTCATGATCGCGCCGGCGGGACCGGGCTTGACCAAGGAGACGCTGATCGATCGCCTCAATCGCGTTGCGGGAGTCGAGATCGTGCGAACCTATGCGGGACGCGGCACGCAGTGCCCGCCTGTGGCGGTGGTGCTGATGTCCGACGAGAATGCTGGTGCGTTGCGCAGGTCCGGCGGCGGCACGCTCGTCATCGAGCCGGATCGC
>VBAB01000165.1 GCA_005888525.1 Alphaproteobacteria bacterium | reverse complement strand
GGGGCGCGCCGGGCGCGTTCGGGCTGGAGGACGACTGCGCGCTGATCGCGCCCAAGCCCGGCACCGAGCTCGTCCTCAAGACCGACCCGGTGGCGGAGGGCGTGCACTTCCTCGCCGACGACGCGCCGGAGGACATCGCCTGGAAGGCGCTGGCGGTGAACGTCTCAGATCTCGCCGCCAAGGCGGCCCGGCCGCTCGGCTATCTGATGGCGCTGTCCTTCCCCGACGCGCCCACGGCCGACTGGCTGGCGCGCTTCGCCGCCGGCTTGCAGGCCGCGCAGGACAGCTTCGGCTGCCATCTGCTCGGCGGCGACACCGATCGGCGGCCGGGCCCGCTGACGATCACGATCAGCATCATCGGCGAGGTCGAGGTGGGTCGCATGGTGCGTCGCGGCAAGGCGCGGTCCGGGGAGACCCTGTTCGTTTCGGGGAGTCTCGGAGATGCGGCGCTGGGTTTGGCGCTGCGCAAGAATGCAAGGCTGGCCGACCTGTGGGGCGTCCCGCCGGCCGAGGCCGAGCATCTGCGTCGTCGCTACGTGCGGCCGCAGCCGCGGCTCGGTCTCGGGCCGGCGCTGCGCGAGCGTGCCTCGGCTGCCATGGACGTGTCGGACGGTCTCGCCAAGGACCTGGCCCGCATGTGCGCGGCCAGCGGTTGTGCCGCGCGCGTGCGGCTATCCGACGTTCCGCTCTCCCCGGCAGCTGCCAAGGCGCTCGCCGCCGACCCGGCGCTGGGCCTGCGGATCGTGACCGGCGGCGACGATTACGAGGTGCTGGCGACCGTGCCCGCCGCAAGCGCGGACGGCTTCCAGGCCATGGCCGCGCAGGTCGGCATCGCCGTGACCCGCATCGGGGAGACGCAGGCCGGGACCGGCGTCGTCATCGAGGGCCGCGACGGCCAGCCGCTCACCCTCGACCGCACCGGCTGGGACCATTTCTGATACGTGATGTGTCTCACCCCCGCGGCACCGGCTGCTCGAGCCGATGCGTCTGCCCGGCCACGACGCGCACCTTGCGCGGGGCCGCGAGCCAGACCGCCACCACCGAAAGGCCGCTCAACCCCACGCAGATCCAGAATGCCATCGCGTAGCTTCCCTGCGCGTCGTACAGCACACCGGTGGCCCAGGGTCCCAGCGCGCCGCCGGCGATCGCCGCCAGCATCAGCGTGCCGAAAATGCTGCCGTAGTGCTTGCCCTGGTAGATCTCGGCGACCACCGCCCCGAAGATCGAGGTGAGGCCGTAGCCGAGCCCACCCTGCGCGGCCACCATCACGTAGAGGAGCACGAGGGACGGGCTGTGCTCCAGAGCGATGAGCGCCACGAAGCAGATGGCAAAACCCAGGCTACTGACCGTCCATATCCATTCCCGGCCGATCCGGTCGGAGATGTGGCCGAGCGCGATCTGCCCCGGAATGCCGAAGAGGCTGACGAGGCCCAGCGCCCACGCCGCGATAGCCGGGCTGAACCCGATCTCCACCAGGTACTTGGTCTGGTGCACCTGCACCGCGTACCAGGCATAGAGGCCGGAAAAATACGCGAGCGCGATCCACCAGAAGGGGGCGGTGCACATCGCCCGGCCCAGTGTCCAGTCGACCGCCGCCCAGGCCTCGTTGACGACGTTCGATGGCTGCGGGGCCGCCGAGCTGCTCGGCGCGGCATCGCCGTCGGGCAGCAGTCCCGAATCCTCCGGCCGTTGGCGCAGCAGCAGATTGATGGGCGCCAGGACGACGAGCTGCAAGGTGCCCATGGCTATGCAGGCGGCACGCCAGCCGGCGCCCTCGATAACCAGCTGCACCCAAGGCAACAGGGTGATGGAGCCCACGCCGACGCCGGCAAAGGCGATGCCGATCGCCATCCCGCGCCGGCGCACGAACCAGTTGGGCAGGAACAGCGACTGGCCCGAGTAGCCGAGGCAGACGCTGCCGCCGCCGACCAGGACGCCGAGCGTCAGATAGAGATGCCACGGCTCGCTGGTCAGCGGCGCCAACAGCAGCCCTATCGCCATCAGGCCGACGCCGAGCTCCATCACCGCGCGCGGGCCGACCCGGTCCATCATGCGGCCGAGCACCGGGCTCAGGATCGCCGAGACCACGAAGCCGAAGGAGAACGCGCCAGCGGTGACGCCGCGATCCCAATGGAACTCGTCAAGGATCGGCGGGAACAGCAAAGAGAAAGCGGTGCGGGCGTTGACGCCGATGCCCATGGTGACAAATACGACGGCGACGATCACCCAGCCGTAGAAAAATGGCAGACGCATGGTCAATATCGACTTCCAAGAGTTGCTCGGTGCAAGCGCGAGGCTTGCAGCGCCTATCACTTTGCAGGGCGCTTGTCGCTGCAATTGATTAGATATGGATCCGCTTCGGTGCTCACAAAAAGGCCCTGCACCTCGTCCCAAAGCCGCTTGAGGCCGTCACCACGAGCAATGCGTGGCATGCACGGTAGAGCCCGTGCTGGCTCAGCCGCTCGTGCAGGAGCCAGCCCGACGCAGATGCCGGTCGGCACGGCGGGCAGGGTGTGAGGGGACGGGAGCTCGATTCGGCAATGGACGGGCTTCTAGCCTTTTCCCGCCGTCCACGGCCCAAAGTTGTTGTGACGATGTGCCCATGTTGCAAGGGAGCCGCACATTTGGCATGGTCCGCCGCGATTCTGGCTCGGTAGCGAGCCTTTCGAGACGGCAGCGGCGCACGCTCGCGTGTGGCCGCGCTCGCCTGTCTCCAAAGTGTGGTCTTTTCGGGGGGAAACGGCGATGGGTCTCGTGATGTGGGCAATCATCGGTTGCGGGTTGCTCTCGCTCGTCTATGGCGCCTTGACGGTGCGCGCGGTGATGGCCTCCGACGCCGGCACGCCGCGCATGCAGGAGATTGCCGCCGCCATCCAGGAGGGCGCGCAGGCCTATTTGGCCCGGCAATACTCCACGATCGCCGTTGCCGGTGCCGTGATCTTCGCCATCGTCTGGTATCTGCTCGGCTTGCTGGTTGCCGTGGGCTTCCTGATCGGCGCAGTGCTGTCGGGCACCGCAGGCTTCGTTGGAATGCTCGTCTCCGTGCGCGCCAACGTGCGCACGGCGCAAGCCTCCACCCGCTCGCTCGCGGAGGGGCTCTCCATGGCCTTCCGCGCCGGCGCCGTGACGGGAATGCTGGTGGCCGGCCTCGCGCTGCTGGGTGTGGCCGTCTACTACTCCATCCTGACGGTCGGTTTGGGGCTGCCGGCGACCGGGCGGACAGTCGTCGACTCGCTGGTGGCGCTCGGCTTCGGCGCCTCTCTCATCTCCATCTTCGCCCGTCTCGGCGGCGGCATCTTCACCAAGGGCGCCGACGTCGGCGGTGACCTCGTCGGCAAGGTCGAGGCCGGCATCCCCGAGGATGACCCGCGCAACCCAGCCACCATCGCCGACAACGTCGGCGACAACGTCGGCGACTGCGCCGGCATGGCGGCCGACCTGTTCGAGACCTACGCGGTGACCGTGGTCGCCACCATGGTGCTGGCCGCCATCTACTTCAGCGGCCAGCCGGTCGTCGCCAATCTGATGCTCTATCCGCTTGCCGTGTGCGCGGTGGGCGTGGTGGCATCGATCATCGGCACCTTCTTCGTCCGCCTCGGCGCCAACCAGTCCATCATGGGCGCGCTCTACAAGGGCTTCATCGCCACCGGCGTGCTGTCGATCGCCGCTTTGTGGCCCGTGACCGACCGGCTGCTCGGCTTCGGCACGGTCTTCGCCGCGCGGGGCGCCAACTTCACCGGTTGGGATTTGTACCTGTGCGGCATCGTCGGCTTGGTGGTGACGGCGATGATCATCGTCGTGACCGAATATTACACGGGCACGAACTACCGCCCCGTGCGCTCCATCGCCGAAGCCTCCAAGACCGGCCACGGCACCAACGTCATCCAGGGTCTGGCCGTCTCGCTCGAAGCCACCGCCCTGCCGGCGCTGATCATCTGCGCCGGCATCATCTCTTCCTTCAATATCGCCGGCCTGTTCGGCATCGCCATTGCCGTCACCGCAATGCTGTCGGTGGCGGGCGTCGTGGTGGCGCTCGACGCCTTCGGGCCGGTCACGGACAACGCCGGCGGCATCGCCGAGATGGCCGGCCTGCCCAAGGAGATCCGCAAGACCACGGACGCTCTCGACGCCGTCGGCAACACCACCAAGGCGGTGACCAAGGGCTACGCCATCGGGTCGGCGGGCCTCGGTGCGCTGGTGCTGTTCGCTGCCTACAACGAGGACCTGAAGTTCTTCATCAGCCAGGCCAAGGCCGGCTCGATCTTCTACGGCCTCAACGTCGACAACCTGTTCTCGCTCTCCAACCCTTACGTGGTGGTCGGCCTGTTCATCGGCGGCCTGCTGCCCTACCTGTTCGGCGGCATCACCATGACGGCCGTTGGCCGCGCGGCAGCCTCGATCGTGGAGGAGGTGCGCCGGCAGTTCCGCGAGAAACCGGGCATCATGAAGGGGACCGAGAAACCCGACTACGCCCGCGCAGTCGACATGCTGACCCGAGCCGCCATCAAGGAGATGATGATCCCCTCGCTGCTGCCGGTGCTGTCGCCGATCGTGGTGTTCTACGTCGTGAGGTGGATCGCCGGCCCGGGCAACGCCTTTGCCGCGCTCGGCGCCATGCTGCTCGGCGTCATCGTCACGGGTCTGTTCGTCGCCATCTCCATGACGGCCGGCGGCGGCGCCTGGGACAACGCCAAGAAATACATCGAGGACGGTCACTTCGGCGGCAAGGGCTCGGACGCGCACAAGGCGGCGGTCACGGGCGATACCGTGGGCGACCCCTACAAGGATACGGCCGGCCCGGCCGTCAATCCGATGATCAAAATCACCAACATCGTGGCGCTCCTGCTGCTCGCCGTGCTGGCGCACTGAGTGGTGCGCGCGCGACGCGGCGACGCGGGCCCTTTGGTTTACGAGTTGTACGATATCGCTGTTTTGTGTAAACGTATGTGTGGAGCTCTACACATGGCCACGAACCTGTCGATCGACCCAGAGCTGATCGAGCGCGCGCTGAAGGTCAGCGGCGAGCGCACGAAGAAGGCCGCTGTCACCAAGGCATTGCAGGAGTTCATCGCGCGCCGGCAACAGAAGGCTCTCATCGATATCATGGGCAGGCTCGAATGGGACACCGGCTTCGACTACAAGGCGGAGCGCAAACGCGATTGAGCCTGTTCGTGGACACCAGCGTGTGGTCGCTGGCGCTGCGGCGCGACGCGCCACCCGCTTCGGCCACGGTGCTTGCGCTCATGCACGCGCTCGAGGCTGGCGAGACGATCGTGACCACGGGGCTCGTCCTGCAGGAATTGCTGCAAGGCTTCTCCGGCCCGAAGGACCGCCGGGCGATTCTCGACCGGTTCTCTGCGCTGCCGCTCGTCGTCCCCGATCGGCAGGACCATGTCGAGGCGGCGGAGCTGCGCAATCACTGCCGCCGCCGCGGCGTGCAGATCGGGACAATCGACGCCTTGTTGGCGCGTCTGTGCATCCGCGACGGATTGATGATGCTCACGACGGACGAGGACTTCCGGCGTGTCGCTCGCCTGAGCGCTCTGAGATTATGGAGAGCGTGAACAGCGACACGGTCGGCGATCCCCCCAAGGGACATGGCGGGACCGGCAGTCAACCTTGGCGCCGCTGCAGGCCGTGTAATCGCAGTCGCTGAGCGAGTGGCCCGCGCGGGCCGTTAACCGAACAGGCTGCCTGTCGCGCCGTGTTCCCTGGGGAATATCCGTCCCGGGAACAAATCCCTAGCCTCCTCGGTTGAGACATGGCAACGAATGCCGATAGCCGGAGGGCTGACGGATGAAAATCGCAATCGCAGCTTTATTCCACCTCCGCCTGCCCGCTTGGCCACACCAGACAGGGGCTGCGCTCCACAGGATGGCAGGACTGGCGATTGCCATCGGCGTGCCGACGCTGTTTTGGACATTCGCCATTGCGTTGGCGACCAAGGGCGCTGGCGTCGTTATTGGAGCACCGGCTCTGGCGGCCTTCGGCGTGATCATAGCGGCGTGGTGTCTCGTGGGCGCCGCACTCGTCATGGGCGCCTCGGGCAGCGGCCAGGCCGACTCAGGAATCCCCAAGCGAGGCCGAAAGTGCTAGACTGCTTCGATGATCAAGGTACTTGAAGACGCCGTCGAGAAGATCAAGGAGCTGCCGGAAGACCGGCAGGCTTATGCGGCCGAGGTGCTCCAACAGATCGCAGCGGCAAGCGGCAGCGAGAGATTCGTTATTCCCAATGAGCATCGGGCCGCTGTTCTCGAGGGGCTCGATCAGGCCAGGCGCGGAGAGTTTGCCTCCGACGAGCAGGTCGATGCCATTCTCCGCCGCCCATGGCGCTGAGGATACGGCTTACTGCGCGAGCGACCCGTGATCTCGAGGAGATCCGTGCCTATCTGCTGGAGCGCAATCCGCAAGGCGCAGACAATGTGCGTGCCGACATCGACCGCACGATAGAAACGCTTGCCGAATTTCCCGGGATCGGGCGCGACAGCGACCTCCCCGAAGTTCGGATCATCGCGACAGCGCGTTACCCGTATCTCGTCTATCATCAGGTCGGCGACGACGAACTGGTCGTAGTGCACGTCCGCGATGGGCGGCGCGATGCGCCAAAGCCAAGGGAATTATGAGTTTACCCGTGACCGATCGGGCAACCGTTATGGCCCGCTGTCTCGCTCAGCTCTTCGGCATCGCGGTGACCGAGCCGCCGGTTGCCGTGCGCCCGCCGTCGACCACGTATTGCGCGCCAGTGACGTTGCCAGCGAGGTCCGAGCACAGGAACAGCACGACATTGGCCACCTCCTCTGCCGTGCCGTAACGCCCGATCGGAAGTGCCGCCTGGTATCGCGCACCCACGCTGGCAGGATCGGCCGGATTTAGCTGGCCTTCCGGAGAGTGGATCATGCGCGTGTCGATCGGCCCGGGGCAGACCGCGTTGACCCGCACGCCGCTGCGGGCCACCTCGCCGGCGGCGGCTTTGGTCAGGCCGATCACGGCGTGCTTGGAGGCAACATAAGCCGACATGCCGGGCGTGGCCACGAGGCCGGCGACCGAGGCCGTGTTCACCACCGCACCCGACTTCTGCTTCAGCATGACGGG
>VBAB01000926.1 GCA_005888525.1 Alphaproteobacteria bacterium | reverse complement strand
GGATATGCCGCAGCATGACGCGCAGGTTGGAGGCGCCGACGCCGCGCGCTGCCTCGACGTAGGACATCTCCTTGAGGGAGAGCACCACCGAGCGGATCACGCGTCCGCCGAAGGGAACGCGCGTGATGGCGATGGCGACGATGACGGTGCCCGTGCCCGCCCCCAGCGCCATGGCAATCGCCATGGCCAGGATGAGATCGGGAAACGACTGCATGAACTCGATCATGCGCTGGCTGAGGATGTCGAAGCGCCCGCCCAAATAGCCGCTCGCCAGCCCCCACAGGGCGCCCAGCGTGGTCCCCAGCAGCACCGCCGCAAAACCGACGGTCAGCGAGGCACGGCTGCCGTGAATGACCCGGCTGAGGGTGTCCCGGCCGATCTGGTCGGTGCCGAAATAGTGGCGCGCATCGGGCGGCTTGGACATGCTCCGGAAGTCGGATTTGAGCGGCTCGTAGGGCGCGAGATAGGGTGCCGCCACGGCCATGAAGACGATGGCTGCCGCGATGCATCCCCAGAACGCCGACAGCGGCGATCGCCTGACGAACGTCCTCAGGCCTCGCCCGAACCGCCGCGATCGTGGCTGCTCGAGCCCCTGCAGACTCGGTCGGGGCGGATAGGTCGTGTCGGGCACGGTGACGGTCATTGATAGCGGATCCTAGGGTCCAGCCAGGCGATCACGATATCGACGAGGATATTGAGCAGCACGAACACGACCGCGTACAGGAACACCAGGTTCTGCATCACGAAGACATCGCGCTCGCTGACTGCCGTGAACATGGCATAGCCGAGCCCGGGTGTTCCAAAGGCGCGCTCGACGGGTATCGAGCCGGCAAGGACGAGCCCGAGCAGAATGCCCGACAGCGTAATCACGGGGAGCAGCGCATTTGGGAGCGCGTGCAGGGAGATGACGAGGCGCCCGCTCAGGCCCTTGGCACGGGCCGTGCGCACGTAGTCCTCGCGCACGACCTCCAGCAGGCTGGAGCGGGCCATGCGGGCAATATAGGCGGCCTGACCGAGACCCAGCACCACCGCCGGGCCGATGACGATCTGCAAATTCGCCAACGGGTCTGCCACGAGCGACACGCCGGCCAACGGCGGCCGGTAGCCGAACCAGAAGAGCGATGCCAGCACGATCAGCATCCCCAGCCAGAACCCCGGAATGGCGATGAACAGGATGCTGAAGAACCTTGCGATGTTGTCCGCCGCGCTGTTGGAACGCAGCGCGCTGACGATGGCCACCGGTATGCCGACGACCCAGGACAGGACGACCGAGATTGCCGCGATCTCCGCGGTCAGCGGCCCACGCCGCAGGATCATGTCGGCGACGCTTTCCGCGCGGAAGAACGAACGGCCGAAGTCGCCGCGGGCGATGTCCTTCACCCAGTTGAAGTATTGCACCAGGAGCGGGTCGCTCAGCCCGAGCTCGGCCATGTAGTGCGCGCGCTCCGCGTCGCTGAGCTTGGTGAAGCCTT
>VBAB01000164.1 GCA_005888525.1 Alphaproteobacteria bacterium | reverse complement strand
GCTGCGACAGCGTGTTGATGAGGACAGCTCATGTGGTGCGGGTGATCTTCTGCAGATGAGGCGGCTTGTCGATGTCGACTCCGAGCCGGTCACCCAGTGCGACAACCATCAGGTAGAAGCTTTGCAAAAGGCAAAGCGCATCGGCTTCGGGCTGTTCGGCGGGAAGCACCGGGAGGGCGATGCCGACAGTGGCGATCGTGTCCGCGATCAATAATGTCGCACCTTTTGCATCGAGGTCGCTGCAAAGCTGGCGCATACCCGCGGCCGCTGCATCCGTCGGTATGAACAGCAGGATCGGATAGTTCCGGCGCACCAGGGCGATTGGGCCGTGGAGAAACTCCGCGCCGCTGAAGGCCTCGGTGTGGAGGTTGCAGGTCTCCTTGAGCTTCAGCGCGGCCTCCCGCACCATGCCGAGTGTCGGGCCTCGCCCGATCGTCGCCAGACGCGTTGAATTGGAAAGCACTTCGGAGGCTCGACTCCAGTCCAGCCGCGATGCAAGGGCAAGCCGATCAGGCAACCGCCTTACGGCGTTTAGGAGGTTTGGATCCTCTACCCATGCGCAAACAAGGCGAAGCAGGGCCGCTGCCGTGGCGACGAAAGTCTTCGTTGCAGCGATGCTGCGCTCGGGTCCAGCCCCAACCGGCAGCACGAACTCGCACGCTGCCGCGAGTGGCGATGCTGTCTCATTCGTGACTGCGACTGTTAGGGCGCCGGCACCTTTGGCGTGCGATGCGAACGCAATGAGATCGTCGCTGTTGCCGGATTGCGAGATGGCAAGGACAAGCTTGCCGCTCAGGCGCAGGGTTCGCTGGTACACACTGGCGATGCTCGGAGCGGCCTCTGCGACGGGTAATCCCACATAGCGCTCGATGAGATGCTTTGCGAACGTGGCAGCGTGAGCGGAGCTACCCCTTGCGCAGGTGACAACCAGATCAGGTGATTCTCGACGAAGACGACGGACGAGACGTTCGAGGGCCTCTTCCAACTCGAGCGCCTGCCGGGCGACGATTCGTGGGGTCGCCTCGATGTCCCTCGCCATCGATGACTGACGGTTAGACATCGATTGGCGCCATTTGGGATCGGAGGCGGTGGGCTTCCGCGCGTGCTAGCTCCAAAGCGCCGGCGAGCGCGTCGCCCGCGGGAGGAACAAGGTGAGCGCGGGTCCCGGCTGACAAATGAGGCTCAATCTTGTCCTTGAGACCGCCCATCAGGGACAGGCGGACCGCACCGAGTTCGAGGAGCCTCGCCGCCATGACATCGATATGCCCTGCAGCGGCTTTCAGCAACTTACGGCCGACAGCATCGCCCCGTTCTGAATGGGCAACAATGCGAGGGGCAAGGCTCGCGTAATCGCGCGGCCCTGCATGTCTCATCCAGCGTACGATCGCGTGAGCGTCGGCTTCAAACTCGTCAAAGGTGGACCGCAGAAGAGTGGTCCAGGGCCCCAGCCCGTCGTGCGCTCGAAGGACATGCCGCAAGACTTCAGACCCGAGCCAGGCTCCGCTGCCCTCATCGGATAGAGGGAAGCCCCAACCGCCGGCTCGGAATTCTCGGCCTCCTGCGATACCCCATCCTACGCTGCCGGTGCCGACAACGATGATGCCGCCATCTCGATCGGGATGCGCGCCAAAGCATGCCGCTCGCGCATCGCTCGTGAAGATCGCATGGCAAAAAGGCAGCGGTGATGATTGCGCTCGAAAGAGGGTTGAGGGCTCACACGCGCCGGCCAAGGCGAGGCAAGCGATGATCTTGTCTTCGTGCCCGTCGAGATCCGCTTGCTTCAAGCAATCGCCCGTCGCTCTCAACAACGACGTTAGACTCTCCTGAAGGCCAAGACCAATATTGGCAGGTCCCGTTACAGCCTCACCGAGAACTTCGCCGGTGAGGTCGGCAAGACGAGCGCGGCAGCGCGTGCCGCCGCCATCGACGCCCAGGAGCAGTAATCCGTTTCCGGTCCCTAAGCCCATGATCACTTAACGCACCAGAACCGAAAGCGGCCGAGGAGCGTTTTCGAGCAGGTGCCTCACATGCAAACAGAACGCCCAAGCCCACGCTTTACCGACATCGATCTTTGGGAGCCTTCGGACGTTCTCGAGGCGATGATTGGCGGACAGTTCGCTGCTGTCGCGGCAGTACGGGCCGCTCTGCCCTCGATAGAGCGCGCATCGCTAGGGATTGAGCAGCGTCTAAGAGGAAATGGCCGGCTGGTCTATGCCGGGGCAGGAACATCTGGACGGCTCGCCGTGCAGGACGGCGCGGAACTGATGCCAACCTTCAGCTGGCCGCGTGACCGCCTCCTGCTGCTCATCGCTGGCGGCGAGGAGGCCATGGTGCGGGCTGTCGAAGGGGCCGAAGACGAAAGCGAGCATGGTGCCGCAGAAGTCAGGCGCAACAAGCTTGACGTCAGCGATGTCCTCATCGCCGTGGCAGCAAGCGGAACCACACCGTTCACCTTGGCCTGTCTGCGGGAGGCGCGGAGCCGGGGCACCTTCACCGTCGGCATCGCCAACAATCGTGAAACGCCGATCATTAATGATGCCGACGAGGGAATTTTCCTGGATACCGGGGCCGAACCTATCGCGGGCTCGACCCGCATGAATGCCGGCACAGCCCAGCGGATCGCGCTCAATTTGCTCTCGTCTCTCGTCATGATCCGGCTTGGGCGCGTTTATCGCGGGATGATGGTCGACGTTCAATCGACCAACATCAAGCTGGAAAAACGCAAGAGGGCGATGGTCGGTTATCTGACCGGTTCATCTGATGAGAATGCTCGGGAAGCGCTTGAGCGGACCGACGGTAACGTGAAGCTTTCCGTGCTGCTGCTTTACGGATCCGACCTGGAATCCGCCCGTTCGGCCCTTGAACGTACGGGCGGGCGGTTGCGACAAGCACTCGATCTTGTCGGAGTATCCAAAGCAGACAAACGCAATCGCGGGCGGCGGAACGGCAAAGTCCGGCGCGCGTTGGTCTAGGTCTGATCCATCCGCTATTCGTGGTGCCATGACCAGCCCATCTTTGCTGAAAACGTACCGTACCGTGCGCGATCTTGTCAGGGATATCCAAGAGACAGCCGCTGCTGTCGACGAGCACCTCGGGCGGTTTCAGATCTATGGCAGGGAAGAAGAGCTCGTACGGGCCATAGCACGCAAAGAGAGCCTAGTTCCCAAGTTGGAACAGCTCGAATCCCAACTTCGGCGCTGTGCACGCCAAGCTGAACGTTCACACGGCGCCGGGGTGGGGAGCGGCGAGACCGTGCCAATTCTACCTGAATTGAGCACGGCGTCCGTGTCATGATCGGGATGATACGCTCAGCCAGCCGGCGATAAATCCAGGTTCTGTCCGTCAGCTGCTGGCGGGCCAACGCGATCTGCACCCCGCTACGTCGTCAGGCCCGAAGCTCGGCCTACTTCTTCTCAAGCAGAACGCGGCCTTGGCCGCTGATGGTCTTCTGCACCGCTTCGGCGAACTTGTGCAGCAGCCATGGGAGGGTCACCTCGAGGCGCACGTTGTCCTCGGCGACCTGGACATTGCCGGCCGCGACCTGGCCTAAGGCGCGGACACGAAAGTCCATGCGTTCGTTTGACCAGACTTCCTCCTCCACCTTGAGGGCAGGAAAGTTCTGCGAGGCCTTTCCGAGCGCCGGCTTGAGCCGGCGCAAGGCTTCTTCCTTGCCGAGCTTGTGGGGAATCGTGATGACCAGCGGCTCGGCCATGATTATTTCTTCCAGAGGGCGCCCAGCACGAAGCCGACAACTGATGCTAATGCCAACGTGGCCTTGGGCTGCTCCTTCATTGACTTCTCCACGTAGGGCTTGAAATTGCGTGCGGCCTCCTGAGCCTTATTGCCGTATTCCCGTGCCTGGTCGACAATTTTGCCCGCATACTCCTGGGTTTCGGCTGCCGCGTCCTTAACGCGGTCCATGGTGCTCTCGGCCTGCTGGTCTTTTGCGGCCGGTCCTTTCGAGTAATCGAGCGGGTAATCGGAGCGTTGCTGGGCCATCGGGATCTCCTGTGACGGTTGCTCCGGAGAGAACGTCAAAGCCCTGCTTCCGGTTCAACCGAAGCGCATGGCTACCCCATCGCAACAATAGCGCGCCCGTCGTGAACACGAAGGAGCCCCAGCTGCTGCTTCAGAGCACGGCTATGTGAGCGCAGCGCAACAACTTCGGCAGCAATCGGGTACAAGAGACGTGCGGGCCGCGCTTTCGGACCGGCAGTTCGTGCCCCGGAAGAGAAGTGCGTCGCACCGAGCCATCATGCCACGCAACGTGTGCCTAGTACCTAAAGCCCAACTGAAATTCGGCTCCCCATCTCCGCCGAGGCTGTAAGCGGCCGTGGCGGCGACGTGTCCTCAACATGAGTTCCAATTGCTGCTCACCGGCCGCCCTCGCCAACGAGTACGAACGGCGCCCACATGGCAGGGTGCGCGTCTTGCGCCGACCCGCGCTGGATCAAATCGACCATCGAGCGACGCAGCGCTTCGGCGCGACCTATGTTGGGACGAGCCTCGAGCTCGGCAAAGGCCTTCGTTGTCAGCTTCACTGCGGCAACCGAGCTCACGTACCAGTGTGAGACGAGAAGCGCGCGCGCCTTGGCATAGAAGAACGCGCGCGCCAGTCCGGAGAGGGCCTCGGCATCGCCTTTCTCTCCGGCCGCCGTGTTGCAAGCGGAGAGCACCACCCAGTCGGCGTCGAGTCGAAGCTGTGCCACCTCGGAGGCCGTGAGCAGGCCGTCGTCCTCCGCGAGCTCGGCAGCTGGCGTATCATCCTTCGGCGGCGTCAGCACCAGTGCCGGCTCCGCCCTCGCACTCAAGATCGCCTCGCTCTCGCCGGACAAGAGGCCGTGCGTCGCAAAATGTATGACCTTGTATCGTGCGAGCGTGCCCTCGCGCGACAGAGCCTTGACATTGCCCTCGGTTGCCCGTTCGCCGAGCCATACACTTTCACGCTCCTGACGAAGGGAGCCGAGCATCTTAGCGACTACGCACAACTCGTCGGCCGTTTCGGGCAATGGTGCCTGCGCGCGCAGCTCCGCTAGGTCGATCGCGCGAAGCGAGACGCCACCTCGTACCGTCCCCCTCGCCGTTGCCAAGAGCGCCGTGTCGGATCTGCATGCTTGCTTGTCCCAAGCGCGCTTGTCGTTGCCAGAGGGACCAACGAGCAGCGGGTTGCCAAAGGCGATGTAGGGCTTCTTCGCCTGTGACGGAGCAAGCTTGCGCAAGGCCTGCAGGCTTCCCACCGACGGCAGCACCGTCACCGATTGCCGCAGGGCGAGCCATGCTGCTCTTCTGTAGCGGGCCATGGCCACGAGGGCCGGATCGGGCGGCTGCGTGACGAGCACGTGGAACGGCAGGTTCGTCAACGGTCCGGAGGGCACGATGATGAGATGCTTGCTCCTGGTCACGTCTTCGAAGGGCGCCAGCAGAGCTTGATAGAGCTCATGCGCCCCTGCCAGATCGAAGGGGGGCCAATCCGTGGATGACACCTCGAGGCCGAGAAGCTTCTTGCAGCGGTCACGGCGCGCCTGCTGCTCGGCAATGCGCTGCTTTTCCAGAGCGGTCTCTTCCGGCCATTCGGAGGCGCTGTCCCAGCTCGAACGGTCGAGCCCGCAGCGCAACGCCGCCACCCGATCAGAGAGAGAGCGGATCCCGAGCGGGATTGAGCGCCAATGCACGGCCTCTTTGGTCAGGACCCAGGCGAGGACTTCCTCAGCAAGCCTGGGGACCTCGGGCTGCGGAACGTGCAGGAACAGCATCAATGCCTCATTAGGCCTGAGCAGGGCTCGGGCCGCTGCAATCGTCAGCGGCTTGGGATTGGCCAGCTCGGCGTAGTCCTTGAATTCGATCGAGAGCCTCGCATCGACGGCGTCGAGCTGCTTGTCGAGGCCGGCGACTGCCACGCGGGCCTCCTCGGCTTTCGGCTTATCGGCAAGTCCCGTCGCGGAATCGAGCCGACGCATCTCACCCTGACGGTTGACGATGAACTCTTGGCGCTTGCGCACCAGATCCGCGAGCGGCCCATTACCCTTGGCGAAGCGCACTGAAACCTGCGCCAACGCGTCCGCTGCTCCTGTCTGTAACGCCCACTGAGCCAGCTCGAAACCTTCCTCCCGTGCACTCGTGTCGCTCGCGTTCGCTCGGAAGACCGCACGGGCATGGGCACGCAAAGCAACGCTGTTGCTTGCGAGCAGCGCCCTGGCGTGACCCGAGCGGTCATTGCCCTGTTCGGCCCTGCGGCTGATCAGAACACGCTTGGCACGCTGGCCAAGAGCTGCCGCTTCAGTCCAGTTACCCTGCTCGGCGCTGAGCACCGCGAGGTTATTGAGGGTGAAGGCAACATACGGATGGGTCGGGCCGAGGTTCTTATCCAGGATTGCGAGAGCGCGACGAAAGTATGGCTTGGCCTCATCGAGACGATTCAAGCCGTAAAGCGCGAGTGCTAGACCTTCGAGAGTGCCACCCGTGAGGAGATGGTCCGTTCCCAAGCTCTTCTCATGAATTGCGAGCGCCCGCCGAAGCAGCGGCTCGGCCTCTTCGGGATGATCGCTACCTTGAAGCGCCATCGCCAATCCGCGGAGGTCGTATGCCACAATAGGATGATCTCCCCCGAGGCTCTTCTCATCGATATTGAGAGCTCGACGAAGGTGAGTTTCAGCCTCCTTGCGTCGGTTGGTGGTACGGAGCAACGCTGCGAGAATGTCGAGCTGCCTGGCAACTGCAGGATGATCGGGACCGAAGCGCTTCTCAGTGATCGCCAGCGCACGCTGCATCATCGGTTCTGCGTCGGCGACCCGATTGGTTGCCATCAGCAATTGAGCGAGGAGTGCCAGTCGGATCGCAAGGTCGGGGTGGTCGGATCCACGCGCTTTCTCATCGATCGGCCAAAAGCAGTTTTCACGTTGGCATCCACAGCGTCCAGCGGTGCTTGGGGGAAGAGCGTGACGTCGAAATCTTTCAGATGCGCGTAGGTGTATTCACCGCGCACGAATACGCCGTGATCGAATGCGACCTCAAAGCCTGCACCCAATGTCCAGCCGTTGAGCCAGTGGGACGTGCTCTGATAGTGGTCGCCGATGGTGCACCACGGGAAACCCGCGGTGCAGCTGCCGCGGACGCCGAATTGCTGCCAGGCGTAGCCGCCGGTCGCGTACGCAAGAAGGCTCGGGATCAAGAGGTAGCCGACCCTGAGACGCGGGTTGATCTCCCAACCGGGATCCAGCACGACGGAATCCGAGCTGGCCACGAGAAAAATGGATGGAGCCGTTCCGGGGAGGCCCGGTATCGTCTT
>VBAB01000163.1 GCA_005888525.1 Alphaproteobacteria bacterium | reverse complement strand
ACGATACCGTAACGCTGGCTTCACGTCAGGCTTGCTACGTTCGTCGCAGTCGGCGCCGCTAGGGCGACCGATGCTCACGACACGCTGATTGCCGGCGCTCATATGCGCCGGGGATCCATTTGTAACCGCAGACTCGCCGGTCAGGGCACTCAGCCCGACCTTCACTTTTTGGCGCGTGTCTCATGGCACGCGAAGGAGAAACTCATGCTCAAGCACCAACCAGGTCTCGGCGTTTCGTTCGCTGTTTTGCTCGCTCTCTTTGCCGGGCCGAGTGTCGCTCAGCAGGCGCCACCCGCACCGGAAGCGGCGCCCGCGATGCAATGCGGCGGACAATACGAATGCGTCGAGGATCGGCCGATGACCCCGGCTGAGGCGCAGGCCAGTCACAGTCATCCGCAGAACGCCGAGGCGCAAGACCCAAAGCAGATTGCTTCAGCGCGGCCGACAGTGGACGCACCGTCGTCGGACGAGAGGCGCGGGACTTCGGCACCATGAACAGCAGCGTCTTCGCCACGCTGCAGAGCCCACCGAGCCCACTCCAATTATCGGTTCCGGACGCATACCTCCCCTGTGGCGTCCGAGACTCGCCGCGCACCCCTCGGTGCGCGGCCTTTTTCTCGCTACCTAGAGCCCAATCGGGCACTACCGACGGACCTCACAACGCAGCGTCGTCGAGCTCGCCGGTACGAATGCGAACCGCTTGATCGATCGGAGAGACGAAGATTTTTCCGTCACCGATCCTTCCTGTCCCCGCTGCCCCTCGAATGGCCGCGACGACTTTATGCTCCTCGGCATCGCCAACGGCGATGTCGATCCTCGTCTTCGGCACGAAATTTACGACGTATTCGGCGCCGCGATAAATCTCGGTGTGGCCCTTCTGCCGCCCGAAGCCTCTGACTTGAGTGACCGTCATCCCTTGCACGCCGAGCGCGCTCAACGCCTCGCGTACCTCTTCCAGCTTGAACGGTTTCACTATGGCGCTGACGAGCTTCATGCGTCCGCTCCTTCACCTGGCCTTCTTGCTCATCCGCCATCGCTCCCAGAACTGCATCCCGTCAATCACGGATTGGGATCGATCGACACGGTCAAGATCGACGAATACGTCCCTGGGAGGAGAGGTTTTCCGGCCAGCAGGTTGACATCGACTCTCACGACACCCTCTGTCACGGCGCCGGCGGCCGTGTTGCGGGATGCCGATGCCGCATCGGCTCCCAGGCTGGTATCGAGGACGACGTTCGCGCCGGAAAAACTCGCGGAGGCCCGATAATGGATGAGGCCATCGAATACTGGTGTCGGGTTCCCGGGGTCGGCCGGGAGCATCGCATTCCCAGACAAGCGAACGAGGCTCGGCGCAGTGCAGCTCACGTTCTGGAATGTGACGGACTGCACATAGCCAGGGCGAGGCAAGCCGTTCGATATGGCTCCCGTGAAATTCAGGGTTGGGCTGGTGGGCGCCGTGAATTGGCAAGCTCGCACCACGGAGCCAGAGAGCGGCAGGTTTGCGGTTTTCAGGAGCGTCAAAATCGCCCCGGACTTGTCGAAGATTTGCGACACGACGCTCGCATCGCTGTAAACGCCGTCTCCGATGACCTGGCCGGCGGGCAGGCTGATCTGCACATTGGTGGACCCGATGTTGCCTGGTCCGATGTCGATGTGCGCCGTGGTGACAGGCATGCCTCCCGTATAGACGAGAGAAACAGCGCTCGATGCCAATTGAATATCGTAATTGAGAGAGCCGAAGCCGATCATTCTGGGGGGGCTGCTGGTCGACAGGAATGCCAACTCGAGCCCGCATGCGCGCAGCGCCGACACGGTCACCGAGACCACTTTCGGCGCAAACGGGGTGAATGGATTGTAAGGCGCAAGCGACGTGCTCGTGTAACTGATGCCAGTGATATCGTTCGCCGCACATGCGGCGGCTGCCGCTGACATGTGGCCGGTGGCACCAGCCAGTACGGCGATCGCAATGCACGCTGCGCCGCGCATTGGTGACTCTACTCCTTGCCGATCGGGGTCAAGACGCCGGCCTGCAGCAGACCTTGCGTCCCAGTCGGGACCTCGATCCTGTAAATAGTCGGTCGCTCGTCGGTGGCCATCTCAATGAGCCAA